>NZ_JBJYKD010000017.1:0-61135 GCF_049310025.1 Thermorhabdus hydrogeniformans
TCTACGTGACCTATGGTCCCTACGTTGACATGCGGTTTTGTCCTCTCGTATTTTTGCTTTGCCATATTTATCCTCCTTGATATGTAAGAATATAAAAAATAAGCTTCTAAAGCCCGTCCACATATATTATAACAAAACTCACACAATTTTACAACTTCGGACCAGCGACCGAAGCGTTTTTACCGCCGCACAAAAAAAAATATTCATTTAAAAATGGAGCCCACGACCGGGATTGAACCGGTGACCTCCGCCTTACCAAGGCGACGCTCTGCCGACTGAGCTACGTGGGCACTGGTGGCGGGGGCTGGATTTGAACCAGCGACCTCCGGGTTATGAGCCCGACGAGCTACCAGACTGCTCCACCCCGCGATATTGTGATGTGTGATGTGCGACTAACGCCGCATTTTTCAATGGAGCGGGAAACGGGATTCGAACCCGCGACACCCAGCTTGGAAGGCTGGTGCTCTAGCCAACTGAGCTACTCCCGCACATTGGAAATCAGATGTCGAAAATCAGATATCAGTACTCGGATTCTTGTCGGATTCTCCGAACGCAAATTCTTCTACTCCGACTTTTCACCTCTGAGTTCTGTGATGGTGGAGAGAGGTGGATTCGAACCACCGAAGGCATTGCCAGCAGATTTACAGTCTGCCCCCTTTGGCCAGCTCGGGAATCTCTCCACACCTTATATATTATAAAAGGAAAAACGACGCCGGTCAATAGTAAAATGTGCCTTTTTACAGATTTAACTCCCTTACTTCCAGGTATTTCTCCAGTTTTCTTTTAACCCTCTGGAGGGCGTTGTCTATGGATTTCACATGCCTCCTCAGGTCCTTCGCAATCTCCTGGTACGACTTGCCTCCAAGGTATGACATCAATACCTGCCATTCCAGCTTGCTGAGGATCTCCCCCATTTTTCCTTCAATATCTTCAAACTCTTCCCTGCTTATTATGAGCTCTTCGGGGTCCGATATCTTAACGCCTGAAAGAATGTCCAGTAAAGTCCTGTCGGAATCTTCATCGTAAATGGGCTTGTTGAGCGATACATATGAATTCAAGGGGATATGTTTCTGGCGCGTGGCGGTCTTAATAGCCGTTATGATCTGCCTGGTTATGCAAAGTTCGGCAAAGGCTCGAAAAGAAGAGAGCTTTTCGGGGTTGAAGTCCCTTATGGCTTTGTAGAGGCCGATCATCCCCTCCTGGATTATGTCTTCCCTGTCTGCACCTATTAAGAAATACGATCGGGCTTTGGATTTTACAAAGTTTTTGTACTTGTTTATCAGATACTCCAGAGCCTGGTGACTCCCCCTTCTGGCTTCATAGACCACCTCTTCATCCATCATATCTTCATAACATGCATAGTCCTCTTTTGGTAGCCCGGCATTCAATACAATCGCCCCCATATAATATTAAAGAGGAACAGAGCTCTTTTTAAATTATATCTCATTTAATCAAATGTAGTCAAGCTTATGTTAACCGTCGTCGCCCGCTCCGTCCTTTAAATGTCTTTCCAGGGTCTCCCATATCCTGGGGTCAATCCTGTCGCCCAGCGTCTCCCGGTTCTCCCGGTTCTTTTTTTCCCTTATTCTGCGCTCTTCCACCAGGCCCCTTACCTCCCGGTACAACTCCATGGCCGAGATGCGCGTGGCCCCCCTTCCCAGGACTATCTGCTGTTCGATCCAGTCGGACGTGGCCACCCTTACCTTCTGCTCCCGGCCAATGGCATCCACCACCTTTTCAATATAATGGTCCGCCGTTTCCCCCTCTTTAGTGAAAACCACTTCCACGCCGTTTATTATGTAACTGGCCCGGCGGCTGTTTTCCACCTGATGGGCGTCAAAGACCACTATCACCGGGATGTTCATCTGGGCCGAGTAGTCGGCCATGATTTCGATCAGTTTTTCCCTGGCGGCTTCAAGGCTGATTTTTTTGGCCTCGTTCAGTTCGGACCATGCATTAATAATATTATAACCGTCGATCAGCAGGATTTCTTCAGGATCTCTGGCCATGTTTCATTTTCCTCTGTCTCATTATGTCGTAACCCAAAATTGCCGCGGCTACAGCAGCGTTAAGCGAATTTATCCTCCCTTTCATGGGTATCCGTACAAGGACGTCGCACCGCTTCTTCACAAGTTTTCCCAGGCCCCGGTCTTCTCCGCCTATTACCAGCGCCGCAGGGCCGGTCAGGTCCGTCTCATAGCAATCCCCGCCTTCGGCGTCGGCCCCATAAATCCATAAACCCCTGCGCTTTAACTCTTCCAGGGTGGAGGGAATATTTGTGACCCTGGCCACTTTGACGTACTCGGCGGCTCCGGCCGATACCTTGACCACCGCCGGGGTTATCCCGCACGCCCTGTGTTTGGGAATTATCACCCCGTGAACCCCCAGGCAGTCGGCGGTGCGGAGAATGCTGCCAAGATTTTGCGGGTCCGTAAGCTCATTTAAAACCATTATAAACGGGTCCTCTTTTAACTCCGCGGCATACTCCAGTATGTCGTCAACGGTGGCGTATTCTCCGGGCGAAACAACGGCCACTACCCCCTGGTGCCCCGGGGTCTGCACCACTGAATAAAAGGCGCCGGCTTCGATTTCCTGCACGGGAATGCCTGCTTTTTTTGCCATATCCAGTATTTTAAATATGGAACCGTGCCGCTCGCCTTTCTTTATGTAAATTTTATTTACGGGCCGTCCCGACCGCAGGGCCTCCATCACGGCGTTTCTCCCTTCAATCCTGTCGTCGCGGATGTCAATCACTCCTCTTATCCTGAAGATCGCTTTTGACGGTTGAGGCGGCCTGGCCGTCACGAACCACCTGCGATGCGTTTTTACACTGGTAATCAAATATCGAAAACAAGCAGAGATATATGTGATATAATTTAAGATAAGGGTTTGTACAAATAATATTTTAATTTTCTATAAAAGTCAAGGAGGTAAGCCATGAAGGTCACCGTTTTAACACACACCCCCGAACCTGAAAAAACCGTCGCGGCCGCTGCGCGCCTTTGCTATTCCAATACGAGCGCGTCAGAACTCATGGAGAATTTTACCGAAGAAAAAGCGTCTTCCTTTATAAAAAAGCTGATGGAAATGGGCCATATGTCTCCCACGGAACATGTCAGCTTCACCTTTGCCATTGACGGAGTGAGCCGCACCCTGCTCGCCCAGCTGACAAGGCACCGCATAGCTTCCTATTCGGTGCAGAGCCTGCGGTACAACAACCCCTTTAAAGATGATATGTCATCCCGGGAAGCGAGCGGGCTGAACCTGCCCGAAAACCTTTATTATCTGGAAGGACTTGCATACGCCGGGGGTAATTCCCCTGAAAAAAACAAATCCAACCCCGATCCGTTACGGAAATACGGCATCCGGGGCAAAGGGCCCGGAGATATACCCTGCCATTATTTCCCCGCATACCTCAGGGGAATTTACGACGGCGCCGGTGTCGCAACCGAAAACCCCGAGCTTGCCATATCCTTCCCCGACAGCCTGACCCCGGTTTTTAGCGGATCTCAATTTAATTTTACTCAAAAGGACGGCAAATTATTATTAAAAAATGACGGAGCCCTGAATTTCGTCCGGTTCATTTACGCCCACCTGGATTTTGTAAACAGCTTTTACCGCGAAGAAAAACTCGTCGAGTTTTGTAAAATGTCCCGGGAGTTTTTCGACATGATATTGAAGGCCGCCGGTGATTACATTGATTCCCGATACTATGCCACCCTGCCCGAAAGTATCGCAAGAAAGCCGGAAGCGGTGATGAAATACATAAAGGGCCTGGAGGCATGCAAGAAAAACTACATAGACCTCGTAAAAATGGGCGTGGACCAGGAAGACGCGCGGTACATCCTGCCCATGGGCACGCAGACCAGGCTGGTGATGACCATGAATGTGAGGAGCCTGTATAACTTTTTCAACCTCCGCTGCTGCCGAAGGGCGCAGAGCGAAATAAGAGAACTTGCCAACCTCATGCTGGCGGAGGTAAAAAAAATAGCCCCCGGCCTTTTCGAAAAAGCCGGGGCTCCGTGCGAGGCCACAGGCTACTGCCCCGAAGGCAAGTTCAGCTGCGGGCGCTTTCCGGCGCAGCCCAAAATCACATAAAGGTGCTGCTTTTTTCAGCAAAAAAGCACTGTTGCTTACGGACTTCAATTCAAAGTTGTTCCCCTCTTCTCTGCCGGAGGCGACCCTGCACCGCAGCTCTCTCCCATTCTAAGGTTCAGCCCTGCTGGTGCGCATCATCCCCCGGGGTTTCCCCGCCGGGGTTATTTTTGCCTTTACCGGTAAATTTTGGTGGTAAATCTTGGGTCCTCGCCAGTTCATATGATGCCATCAGGATTTTATTTAATCTCTCGTTCTGGCCCGTGAGGTACAGATACCCCAGCAGGGCTTCAAAACCGGTGCTGTAGTGATAGTCCATGATGTCCGCGTTTTTGGGGACGGTATTCACTTTGGCGTTGCGGGCGACTCTTACGATATCCTTTTCCCTGTCGGTAAGATACCTCTCAATTTTTCTCAATATGCCGGCCTGAGCCGAGGCCCTCACAAAATTTACGGCGTCTCTGTGAAGGTCTCGCACCTTCTTACCGCTTCCCACCAGCATGGTCCTCACAAACAGGTTAAACACCGCATCTCCCACAAAAGCCAGCGCCAGTGAAGAAAGCCCGTCCGCGTCGACGCCCGGCCTGCCGTTGTTTTGTTTATCACCCATCCAAAGCTCACTCCAAACATAATTTCTACAGGCGCTTCCAGCGGACGCCCGCGGGGGTATCCTCGAGTATGATGCCCCTGGCTCTGAGCTCATCCCTTATCTTATCCGCCAGGGCGTAGTTTTTTGCCCTGCGGGCTTCCTGCCTGAGCCGTATCTTTTCCTCTATCTCCTCATCCAGCAAAAGTTTTTCCGCAAATTTCTTGAAAAACCCGAGGACACCGCCGAGGGAAAGCAGCAGCTCCCTGGTGGACGTTATAACCTTTCGGGCGGAATTTTCATTTACATTCATGTTGAACTCCCTAACCATGTCGAAAAGCGCCGCTATGGCGCCGGCTGTATTAAAATCGTCATCCATGGCCTCAATGAATTTTTCCCTGTTCTGATGCTGGACCGTTAAATACCGCTCTTCTTCCCGGGTAAGGGTTCGTTCCGCTGCCACCTTTTCCAGATGCTCCATGCTGTAAAGGGCATTGTAAAGGCGTTCCAGGGAGCTTTTGGCCTGTTCCATCAGATCCTGGCTGAAGTTGATGGGGCTGCGATAGTGAGATGAGAGCATGAAAAATCTCAGCACTTCGGGATCGTATTTTTTCAATATATCCCTTACCGTAAAGAAGTTGCCGAGGGATTTGGACATCTTCTGGTTGTTTATATTGAGGTAGCCCACATGCATAAAAAATCTGGCGAAAGGTTTGCCGGTGGCGGCTTCACTCTGGGCGATCTCGTTTTCATGATGGGGGAAAATCAGGTCCGGGCCCCCGCCGTGAATATCGATGGTTTCCCCCAGGTACTTCATGGCCATAACGGAGCACTCAATGTGCCAACCGGGCCGGCCCTCGCCCCACGGGCTCGGCCAGGCGGGCTCGCCGGGCTTTCTGGCCTTCCACAGCGCAAAATCCATGGGGTCTTTTTTCTTCTCTCCCGGCTCTATCCTGGCGCCGGCCTCCAGTTCATCCAGGTTCTGGTGGGACAGCTTGCCGTAATCCTTGAATTTTCGGGCCTCGTAGTATACGTCTCCATCCACTTGGTAGGCGTAACCCTTTTCCTGCAGGACCTCGATTATATTTATTATATCGTCTATATGTTCGGTGGCCCTGGGGTGGACGTCGGCCCTCTCTATACCGAGAGCGTCCGCATCGGTGAAATATTCTTTTATAAACCTGTCGCCCAGTTGCTTTACGGTTATCCCCTCTTCATTCGCCCTTTTTATCATCTTGTCGTCGATGTCGGTAAAGTTCTGGACGAATTTCACGTCATATCCCCTGAATTTAAGGTAATTGCGGACCATGTCAAAGGTGATGAAGACCCTGGCGTTGCCCACATGGAAAAAATCGTACACCGTGGGCCCGCAGGTGTACATGGTGACAGTATTACCTTTAAGCGGCACAAATTCTTCTTTTTTACGGGTCAGAGTGTTGTATATCCTCATTTGCAGCAATTCCTCCCTCCAATCTTGCGATGCGCGTCTCCAGGTCTTCCAATTTTTTCTGCAGCGACCGCAGCATGTCGGCCACCGGGTCGGGCAACAGGTGATGGTTTAAATCCACCTTTGTAAAATCCGCCTCGGAATAATCCACCTTTTCCCTCACCACCGCCTTCCCGGGCACCCCCACCACCGTGGAGTTGGGCGGCACGTCTTTTAAGACGACGGCCCCCGCTCCGATTTTGGAGTTGTCGCCTATTTTCACCGGCCCAAGGACTTTGGCCCCGGAACCCACGACAATATTATTCCCGAGAGTGGGATGACGCTTGCCTTTTTCCTTACCGGTGCCGCCCAGAGTAACGCCCTGGTACAAAGTCACGTTGTCGCCGATCTCCGTAGTCTCGCCTATGACCACGCCCATTCCGTGGTCTATGAAGAACCCCTTGCCGATTTTAGCTCCGGGGTGTATTTCAATCCCGGTGATGAACCGGTTTATCTGGGATATTATCCTGGCTATGAGCAACAGGTTCTTTTTATAAAAGAAATGGGCTATCCGGTGCATCAAAATTGCGTGAAACCCGGGGTAACACAGGATAACTTCTATCACGCTTTTTGCGGCCGGGTCTCTCTCAAATACAACTTTTATGTCTTCTTTTATTGTGTTAAACATGCCATCCTCCTCCCCAAATCAAAAAGCCTTTCACCCCTTCAGAGGCGAAAGGCTCGCGGTCCCACTCTGTTTTTTTACTTTATCCTTAACGGCCAAAGCCGCAGTGCCTCTACTTACTTCAAGGCCTGAGCTCCGGGGTGCAATTTCGGTCTCGCCTTCCTTAAAACCGCTCTCAGCCGGTGGCGGTTTCTCTCTGTAAGAGGTCCCGAGCCTACCATCCCCATCAATGCTTATCTCCTTATTAAGTTTTGTTTATATAGTATTAAAATTTTCTATTAAAGTCAAGTGCCCATATATTTCAAATTATAAAACCCAATTAATTAAAAATTGCGTATATCAAAGATAAATGCCGAACATTTTCGCAGCCCAATTCATATAATAGATTGCCTAAAAATCTATCCGGAGGGGAGGGGAATTAGTTTGGGTGAAATTTACCGGCCAAAATACAAGGTAAATGATGCCAAAAAGGTTTACGGCAAAAATAATTTTTTTTCCAGTTCAGTAAAATCCCCCGAAACTTCTGAAAAAGTACTGCTGAATTTTAACAATTTCCTGCCAGTTCCTCTTTATTCCATATATAATATAAATCAGAACGGCACAGCAAATTCATTTAGGAAAAAATCGTGGGAACCCGATGCGGAAGGAAGTATGAAAAACCCTTCTTTATCTTAACGACTATATCTTACAGTTAATTTAAATTACAATAGCATTATTCAGCTTTCAATCATATATTAATATAGAAAATATAGAAATAACAGCAGCAGGGGCACAATCGCCTGCTGGAGTTTATTGCTTCAGTCATATATTAATCAGTCATATATTAATACAGAATACCAGCCGGGGGGTATCGCATTGGGAAAAAATCAACATTTTGATTTCCACAATAAAAAAGAAAATGCACCTCTGTCATCAAAAACAACAGGGTCCGGCATGAGCACAGAAGGTGTCGGGTGGGATTTTGACGATGACCTGAAAACCCTGATTCTGTGGATCTACAATATCAACCAGAACGGAACCGGTAATGCCTTTAAAGAGGAAATAAGTAAATATTTTACCGGTAACGGATTCGGCTGCCTGTCGATTAGAGATCTGAGCAGGGAAGAGCTGGCCAGATTCTTCAATAATTTGAGCACGGCTAAAGAAATAAAACTTCCTGATCTGGGCTTGCGCTTACTCTTGTTGATCTATAACTGCAATCAAAACGGCGCCTCCAACCTTGCCGAAATAGCCAACCCGGGTGTTAAAGCCCTCTAAACGCAGAAAACTGCTCCTCAATTCAACCGGGAGGTGTACACAACGCCCCTTGTTTTTTTATAAATTCGCAAATGGCCCGTCCCGGCGCGAACCACCTCCAAAGCCGCAGGCCGAAGGAATCCCACATCCACGGAAAGCAGAGCGATTTGAAAAATCACTTCTATATTATGGGGAACATTTTCGGGTCGTTCTTTCATAATATATAGCGTAAACGAAACCTTACCCCCGGGGTAAGGTTATACTGAAAAAGGAGGGAAAAACATGACAGAAAAAGATGAGGTAAAGGATAAAGAAGAAGTTAAGCAATCCCTGGCGGAGTTCGAAGAGTATTTTACGGAGTACAATAAATTCCTCGAGGATAAGTTAAAGGATAAGTTTAAGGAAGTCGAGTTCCAGATTCCTGAAGCCGTAGCATGGGGTTTGGCCGCTGCGGCATCCGCCGCCGCCATGTCCAAGTGCAAGTGCAATAACCTCAACATCAACGGCTCCGGCAACAGCGGCAATATCTAGGTAAAAGGCTTTACGATAAAAAGGGCTCCACACTGGAGCCCTTTTGGTTTACTGTTTCAGCGGCCACGCCGTCAGGAAGCGCGGGAGAAAAAGGCGGGTCACCGCCATACAACAAACAGGCCCATGCCCTTCATAAAAGCTCAATATGCGTATAACCTGCCGTAAGGCCTGCTGCTCCTGGGTGACAGCTTGATAAAGGGAGAGGACAATATGTCGTCAATTTCCGTCACCCCAAAATACCTGCAGAAGGCTTCTATGTCACTTTTAATAACAGTTTTTTCTTCATCTCCGACTTCTTCTACGGCCACATCCCTGCCCAGCTGATTTTTGTTGACACCACCCCGGATGTAGATGGCGCCCCCGTGCATACCCGTGGCTATGTAGCGGCCGGCCACGGGGTCTTTTTCCTTCTTAAAGATTCCCAGCACAATGAGTTTTCCGCCGGCCATGTACTCGCCGAGAAAATCGCCGGCCTTGCCCCCGACCACAATAACCGGGCACTGATCTTTATAAGCCTTCATGTGAATGCCTACCCTGTACCCCACGCTGCCTTTCACAAAAATCTTGCCGGTCCTCATGGAAAGCCCTACAACGTTGCCCGCGTCACCGTGGATGGCAATGATGCCGCCGTTCATGGTATTGCCTATGTCGTCCTGTCCGCTGCCGAAAACGTTAATCCGGGGACCGTCCATAAAAGCCCCGAGATCGCTGCCGGGAGTTCCATAAATATTGAGAGTGACCTCCCTGTCAAGGCCCGTGCCGATATACCTCTGGCCCAGCACGTTCACAAGGTCGATCTCCTTAACCCCCTGGGCCACCGCATCGTGAATCCGCTCGTTCAGTTCACGGTAATTTAACCCCTTCGCATCGATTTTCATCCTCATACACCCCTTCCTAAATTTTTTTATATTTTAAAAGCCGCGATTTCCGTTACCTCCCCGCGGGTTTTATGCCCAGTATATCCAGATAAACCTCGTCCAGATCGATGCCCCGGAGCCTCTCCCTGCTGCCCCGGAGGCTTTCAATGGAGTTTACCCCAAGGGCTCCGAGGATTTCCTTGATTTCCAGATTCCATGCTTTTATCATGTTGGTAAGCCTTTTCGCCCCTTCCTCCACATCCAGGCGTTTCACCAGTTCGGGTTTCTGGGTGGCTATGCCCCAGGCGCACAGGCCCGTATGGCACTTCTGGCAGAGGTGACACCCCATGGCGATCAGGGCGGAAGTCCCGATGGCCACCGCATCGGCCCCCAGGGCTATGGCCTTCAAAACATCGGCGCTCTGCCTTATGCCTCCGCTGGCTATGATGGAAGCCATGTGCCTTATGCCCTCCTTCCTGAGCTGTTCGTCCACCCGGGCCAGTGCCAGCTCAATGGGAATACCCACATGGTCCCTTATGGCCTGGGGGGCCGCGCCCGTTCCTCCCCTGAACCCGTCTATGGTAAGTATGTCGGCCCCCGCCCTGACCACTCCGCTGGCGATGGCCGCCACGTTGTGCACCGCCGCAATTTTTACTCCAACGGGCTTTTTATACCTGGTGGCCTCCTTCAAGGCGTAGATGAGCTGCCTTAAATCCTCTATGGAATAAATGTCGTGATGGGGCGCCGGCGATATGGCATCTGTACCGGCGGGAATCATCCGCGTCCTGGAAATATCTTCGGTAACCTTTTCACCGGGCAGGTGTCCGCCTATGCCGGGCTTCGCCCCCTGGCCTATCTTTATCTCTATGGCAGCGCAGGAGTTCAGGTATGAGAGATTTACCCCAAACCTCCCGGAGGCGCACTGAACTATGATGTTATCTTTATATGGAAGAAGCTCCTGCGGCAGGCCGCCTTCTCCGGTATTCATGACCGTGCCCAGTTCCCTGGCGGCTTTTGCCAGTATAAGCTGCACGTTCAAACTTACGGCTCCATAAGACATGCCCGCAAATATGATGGGTGTCTCCAGCTTTATCTGAGGCTCCATCACCGTCGTGAGCTTAATCTCGCCCTTCTTATCCCGCCAGAACTCCAGTCTATCCGGCTTCTTGCCTATATAAGTCCTGAGTTCCATGGGCTCCCTCAGCGGGTCTATGGATGGATTTGTCACCTGACAGGCATCCAGCAGCATTCTGTCCCAGAAGACCGGATACGGCCTGTCGTTTCCCGCCCCGGTAAGTATCTTGGCCCCGGATTCCGACTGCTTCCACAGGTTTCTCATTATTTCCGGGCCCCACAGGCTGTTTTCCTTATACGCCAGCGGAAATTTCACGACGGTTATGGCCCCGGCGGGGCAAAGGCTGACACAGCGGTGGCACGCCACACACTTTTCGTGTTCGGCGACAATCCTGTCTTTATCGAACTTTAAAGCTCCGAAACTGCACTCGCTCACACATCTTTTGCATTTGATGCAATTTTCGTCTATTTTCACCATAAACTCCGGCGGTATCATCTTCATGCTCTCTCCTCCAATCTGGCGTAAACCGGTTCTCCGCCCTGGGGGCTCCAGACTTCGTCGGGGTCCGGGCACACCTCCCTGATGGCGGCCTCCTCGGAAGACATGTAAACCGTATCCTGCTTCCTGGCCACCACCAGCGGCCTCAGCATAATCCTGTCCGTAAGGCCGATCATCGAATTGGTGTTGGAAATGATTATGCTGAAAGGCCCGTTTAAAAGCGCGCTGCCGTATACCATCCTCAGAGCGGTCATGGCCTCCTTCTTGTTTTTATCCATCTCGTCTATTTCCCGCCAGAAAGGGGGGGCAAGGGCCGTGAGGGCTATTTCCTGCGGCAGATTGTGCTTTCTCAACAGCAGGTCCAGCATGTAAACTATTACTTCGGTGTCGGTCATGAGTGTGCACTCATAACCGAACATCTCCAGGTATCTTTTATTGATGCCGTAGGAGGAAATCTCGCCGTTGTGGACCACCGCCCAGTCCAGGAGCCCGAAGGGATGGGCCCCTCCCCACCAGCCGGGGGTGTTGGTGGGAAAACGGCCGTGAGCTGTCCAGAGATACCCCTCATACTCTTCCAGCCTGTAAAAGCGGCTTATCTCCTCCGGATATCCCATTCCCTTAAACACCCCCATATTCTTGCCGCTGGAGAACACAAAAGCGCCATCAAAACGGGTGTTTATTCTCATCACCACCGAAACCACATAATCCTCCTCCGACACCCCCGACAGGAGTTTGCTCTTGGGCACCTCCAGGAAATACCTCCAGAGTATCGGAGTATTAGGCAGGTTCATCTTTTTTCTAATGGGGATGGCCTCGCTTTTGACCAGCACCATTTTTTCCTGCAAAAAGTTTTCCACCGATTCTTTTATTCCTTCATCTTCATAACTTACGTGAAATGCGTAATAGTCCTTGAATTCCGGATATATGCCATAGCCCGCAAATCCGCCTCCGAGGCCGTTGGACCTTTCGTGCATTACCGCAATGGCGTTTGTTATGACATCACCCCGGATGCATTTGCCTTTCTCATTCATTATGCCGACAATGGCGCAGCCCGAAATATCTTTTGACTCCGCTCTTTTATACACCTTTTCTCCTCCCCGTTTTGTCTATAATAAAAAGCCTTTCGAAAGATTCAAAAACTGGAACCTTCCGAAAGGCTTTTATCCTCACGGTGTAACCGGCTACGCCGGCCGGTGCCGCTCGGTCCAGACGCTCCTGCCGGAACCCTAGGCACCCTTCCAATAATCGTTATACTTGCATACGATTATTTATCAATATTTTTTTATAATTATACTTTCGGCTGTATAACTATGTCAAGTTTTTATGTCAGGTTTTATGTTAAATTTGTGTAAAGTTTTTTATCATGCACACGGCCTGAGCGGATATCCCCTCGCCCCGTCCTTCAAAACCCATGCCCTCGGTAGTGGTGGCCTTCACGCTCACCTTTTCCACCGCAATGTTCAACGTCTCGGCAATATTTTTACGCATGTCTTCTATGTAAGGGGCAAGTCGCGGTCTTTCGGCGCAAATTACCGAGTCTATGTTCACCACCACGAAACCCGCTTGCTGCAAAAGCTGGCCCACTTTTTTTAAAAGCAAAAGGCTGCTTATGTCCCTGTACTTCATGTCGCTGTCGGGAAAATGCCTGCCGATATCCCCCAGTGCCGCCGCCCCCAGGAGAGCGTCGTTTATGGCGTGCACCAGCACGTCGGCGTCCGAGTGCCCCAGGAGGCCCTTTTCAAAAGGGATTTCAACACCCCCGAGCACCAGTTTTCTTCCTTCCACCAGGCGGTGGGCATCGTATCCAATTCCTATTCTCACACCGTCACCTCCTGAAATCGCCGTAGCCCAGAGCCACAAAAGTTTCAGCTATTACTATATCTTCCGGCGTGGTTATCTTGATGTTTTCATAGGCCCCCTCTATGACCCGGACCGGAAGCCCCAGCCGCTCCACCAGCACCGTGTCGTCGGTGCCGTAGAACCCCTCGCGTCTCGCCTCTTCATGGGCCCGCAATATGAGGCCGTAATCGAAGGTCTGGGGAGTCTGCATGGCCCACAGGGTTTTCCTGTCGGGGGTGCTTTTTATAATATTCCCTTCCCCCACCACCTTGATGGTGTCCTTCACCGGCACGGCAACCCCCACAGCTTTGTGCTCCCGGGCGGCTTCGATGCTCTTTAAAATTATATCCCTTGTAATAAAGGGCCTTACGCCGTCGTGGATAACAACAATATCGGTTTGAGGAGAAATTTCCCTCAAACCGTTGTAGACGGAATCCTGGCGTTCGGCGCCGCCCTCAACTATTTTTACCTTTTTAAACCTGTACCTATTCACTATTTCCTCCCGGGCATACGGAATGTCCGGTCCTCCTACCACGAGGACAATTTCCTCTATCCGGTCGAGGAATTCGAACACGCTTAAAGTGTAGTAAAGAATTGGATATCCTTTTATCATCAAGAACTGCTTGCTCATGCTGCTTTTCATGCGCTTTCCACGGCCGCCGGCGGCTATTACGGCGCTCACCCGCATAAGCGTTCACCTCAAAGTTACATGGATTTGGGTCTGGCAAAAATCATCCTCCCGGCGGCGGTCTGAAGCACACTGGTCACCATTACGCCTATGGTCTCGCCTATATGCTTTTTGCCACCGTCCACCACAATCATGGTGCCGTCGTCCAGGTATGCCACTCCCTGGCCCGTCTCCTTGCCGTCTTTTATGACCTGCACCACCATTTCCTCGCCGGGCAATACTACGGGTTTTACCGCATTGGCCAGTTCGTTTATATTGAGCACCGGCACGTTGTGAAGTTCGGCCACCTTGTTCAGGTTGAAGTCATTGGTGATTATCTTGCCGTCCAGCACCTGAGCCAGTTTAACCAGCTTGCTGTCAACTTCCGCCACATCTTCAAAATCGCCTTCGTAAATCTCCACATCTACATTTAGCTCTTTCTGTATTTTGTTTAAGATGTCAAGGCCCCTCCTGCCGCGGTTTCTTTTCAATGTGTCGGAAGAGTCGGCTATGTGCCTCAGTTCTTCCAGCACAAAAGACGGTATCACGAGGGTGCCTTCTATAAAGCCGGTCTTGCAGATATCGGCTATGCGGCCGTCGATGATGACGCTGGTATCGAGGATCTTGGGCTTGACCCAGTTTACAATGGTGGGGGGCAGGTTCTTTTTCTGGTTTAATATGCCAGGAATGTTTAACATGCCGGACAGCTCTTCCTTTTTCTTCAGGGCAATGCTCGCCCCCAGATAACCCAGCACCAGGTTGGCCATTATGGGCAGATATCCCCCTATCCACGGGATTGTCACAAAAGCCCTTACGAAAAGATTGGCCACCACAAGGCCCATCAAAAGGCCCAAAAAACCGTATAATATATCTCTTAGAGGGGTTTTCTGCAACCTGTTCTCAATCCACTCTTTCGCCCTGGTTCCACCCCTTATCAGCCCCGGACTTAAAAGATAAAAAATAATTGCAAAAATCAAAGCTCCGGTAAGTTTGATTACCAGTACGGGAGCGGCCTCCAGTCTGAATAAATTGATCAGATCGTTTAAGTAAAACACCAGGGTCAAAATTTCATAACCCAGGAAGAAACCGGTGAGTAACGAAATAACCCGAATAATGGTGTATAACATGGGTTCACCTCCTATTTTAAGTATAGCCTTTTTTCAAGGTTATTTTCTCTATTGCATTCATTATATAACAAAATTTCGTTTTAATCCATATTAACTAGTAAATTTTGGCATGGCCTGAGGGTGAAAAAAAAACAGCACTTCAGTTGAATGCGCTATCAATCAAACGAAGAGCTTCCTGTTCATCTATATTTTTACTTAAAACGATCTCGCTGGCCAGAATCTGCTTGGCGTTCTCAAGCATCTTGCGTTCCCCGGTGGACAGACCCTTTTCCTTTTCCCGCAGAGCCAGGTTCCTCACGACTTCCGCCACCTGAAATATATTCCCGCTCTTGATTTTTTGCATGTTGGCCCGGTAGCGGTGGTTCCAGTTTGACGACATCTTGCTCTTTTCTCCCCGCAGGATGTTGAAGACCTCTTTTATCTCTTCTTCTCCCGCTATCTCCCGCACACCGATTTCTTTAATGTTTTTCAGCGGTATCATAACTTTCATATCCCCGATGGGCATCCTCATGATATAATATTTCTGCCTTTCGCCGAGGATTTCTTTTTCTTCTATGGCTTCAATTATCCCGGCGCCGTGCATGGGATAAACAACCTTGTCGCCAATATTGAACATTTTGAAATTGCCTCCCCGAAACAGCCTTAATAAAAAAATAACATATTCCGAAATTTTTGTCAAGTTAAATTTTAATTATACTACAAAGACAATATCATGTCAATCCAGTTTTTTAGTTTTCATCATAAAATTATTCAATAAATTCATATCTTTCGTTTGACAAATGCCACAGCCCGCGTCTATAATAAATTCAGGTAGAAAAATATTGGGGGGAGTTTAAATGAAAGACGCTATATGCGACGAATTTCAAGACATCGTTTCCACCTGCCTTGTGAGGCACAGGAGCATTATAGATGTACTTACCAAAATTCAGGAAACTTCCGCCAGGGTAAACCGGGCCGTAGCCAAGTCGGTCACCGGTTGCGGTTGTCTGGAGATAGCCGCAAAAAAGCAGCAGATCCCCGCCGAGATAAAGCTTCAGGAACTTTCTTCCTATATGGACACCCATCTTAAGGGAAACTTGTGTCCCAATTGCCGGGAGGTGGTGGAACAGGAACTGGGGAACCACCTGTTTTACCTGGCCGCCCTTTGCAATCTCCTGGACTTAAATCTTTACGACATCCTGCTCAGTGAAAGCGAAAAACTTTCCACACTGGGAATTTACAATATGTCATGATTTCTCAAAAAAAAATACCGGTCCTTACGGCCGGTATTTTACTTAATATGAAGGGGCTTAAAGTCGTTCGCCAAAGTGAAAACGCTGCGCCGTCTTCAAACAGTAGTTACGGCTGAATCAGATAAGCGCCGCTTCGACGGCTTCTTTTACCGTTTTTACCCCCTGGATCCTGATCGTCGAAGTTGCGAATTCCGCCGCATTTTCAAAAGGAACGACAGCCTCCGCAAATCCCAGTTTTGCCGCTTCCTGGATCCTTTTTTCCATGTAACTGACGGATCTCACCTCTCCCGCCAGGCCCACTTCCCCTATGACAACCATATTTTCCTTTACGGGCCGGTTTTTGAAGCTGGAGGCCACGGCGACAGCTACCGCTAGGTCCGCCGCCGGCTCTTCTATCTTTATCCCTCCGGCCACGTTGATGAAGACATCCTCATGGCTTAAGGAATAGCCCAGCTTCTTTTCCAGCACAGCGATAAGGAGCGCCGCCCTGTTGTAATCTATTCCCGATGTCTGCCTGCGCGGTAGGCTGTAGCCGGAAGTCGTCACAAGGGCCTGAACTTCCACCAGAAGGGGTCTTGTGCCCTCCAGCGTACACACAACGGCGGACCCGGCGGTTCCCCGGGGCTTCCCAGAAAGCAGGTACATGGAAGGGCTTTCCACCTCCTGCAGACCTCTGTCCCTCATTTCAAAAATCCCTATTTCGTTGGTGGAGCCAAAGCGGTTTTTTACCGCCCTGAGCAGGCGGTAGGAGTGGTATCTTTCCCCTTCAAAATAAAGCACGCAATCCACCATGTGCTCCAGCAGCCTGGGGCCCGCCAGATTGCCTTCTTTCGTGACGTGGCCTATGATGAATATGGCCGGCCCCAGTTCTTTGGCCATCCTGAGGAGCCTCACGGTGGCTTCCCTTATCTGGCTCACACTGCCGGGGCCCGAATCCATATCCGGCAAATAAACGGTCTGAATGGAGTCGATGACCACCACATCCGGAAAAAGCTCTTTGATGCCGGCCTCTATGGCGCTTAGGTTGTTTTCGGCGGCTATGTAAAGCGATCCGCCCGCCACTCCCAGCCGGTCGGCCCTCAGTTTTATCTGTTTGGCGGACTCTTCGCCGGAAACGTAAAACACCTTTTTATCCCTGCTCAAATTGCCACAGGCCTGGAGCATCAGCGTCGACTTTCCTATACCGGGGTCTCCGCCAATCAGCACCAGGCTGCCGGGGACTATGCCCCCGCCCAGGACCCGGTCCATCTCCCTGATATGGGTGGAAATGCGCTCGTCTTCGGAATACATAATTTCATCCAGCAGCTCGGGTTTTTTATAAGGCGCCGGAGTTTTCTCCACATGATGTACAACTTCTTCCACTATGCTGTTCCAGCTCCCGCACTCGGGGCAACGGCCCATCCACTTCGGGGCGAGCGCACCGCACTGCTGGCATACATATCGCTTTTTATCCTTCACGGCCTCTCCTGGTTCAAAAAACTTAACTGTTTTACAGTTAACGGCCTTCCCCTGACCAGGTTCTCCTCCTTTTGATAAATTTACCCTTTCGGGTATGGAAGACAGGAAGACCGGGCTGGCCCCTAATTATGGAGGCAAATAGCTGTTTATAAAATCATTGTAACAAATTTGTTTTTTAAAGTCCAAGTCAATCTTCATGCAGAATGTTTCTTCAGCAACCGAAATGCCTAAAACCGCCAAAAAGAAAAAGCCCGGTAAACGGGCTTTTTCTTCAGCGATTGGTTAATGTGAGCTCCTTTCTTGCAAAAGTGAGCTCTCCGTCTTTTTCGTCGATGACAACCACATCCCCGCGGGAAATGTTGCCCTTCAGAAGCTCTTCCGAAAGCCTGTCTTCGATTTTTTTCTGAATCACCCGGCGCAGCGGCCTTGCACCATACATGGGGTCAAAGCCCTGTTTCGCCAGGAGATCCTTGGCTTTATCGGTTACTTCAATGGATATGTCGTTTTCCTTCAATCTCTCATTTACCTCGTTTATCATGAGGGATACTATGGCCCTTATGTGCTCTTCGTTCAGGGCGTGGAACACTATGATTTCATCCACGCGGTTCAAAAACTCGGGCCTGAAGGTCTTCCTGAGCTCTTCCATGACGCGGTCCTTCATGCTGGCATAATCTTTGGCTTCGTCGAGGTCGGGGGCAAAGCCCAGCACCCTGGACTTCTGGATGAGGTTGGCTCCCACGTTGGACGTCATGATGAGTATGGTGTTTTTAAAGTCCACAGTCCTGCCCTTGGCATCGGTCAGCCTTCCGTCTTCCAGGATCTGCAGCAGGATGTTGAATACGTCGGGGTGGGCTTTTTCTATTTCATCGAACAGCACCACCGAATACGGCCTCCTGCGGACTTTTTCGGTGAGCTCACCGCCTTCTTCATAGCCCACGTAGCCCGGAGGAGCTCCTATCATTCTGGACACGGCGAATTTCTCCATATACTCCGACATGTCCAGCCTTATCATGGCGTCTTCATCGCCGAACATGGCATCGGCCAGCGCCCTCGCCAGCTCGGTTTTGCCGACTCCGGTGGGGCCGAGGAATATAAAGGAACCTATGGGTCTTGATGGGTCCTTAAGGCCCGCCCTGGCCCTGCGCAGGGCCCTGGCTATGGCTTTTACCGCTTCATCCTGCCCGATAACCCTCCTGTGCAGTATCTCCTCCATCTTCAACAGGCGCTCGGATTCCTCCTCGGCCAGGCGTTTTACGGGGATACCGGTCCAGCTGGACACGATCTGGGCGATATCCTCCTCGGTCACCGTGGTATTGTCCAGCTTGTGCTCATGCTGCCACTTTTCCTTGAGGCTTTCCACCTTGGCCTTGATTTCCTGTTCCTTGTCCCGCATTTTTGCGGCTTTTTCAAACTCCTGGGCCCGTATGGCGGCGTCCTTCTCTTTTCTTATGGCCTCCAGTTCGTCTTCCAGCTCCTTTAGTTCCGGAGGCGCCGTCAGTGTTTTGAGGCGGACTCTCGATGCGGCCTCGTCGATGAGGTCAATGGCCTTGTCCGGCAGGAACCGGTCTGTGATGTACCTGTGGGAAAGTTTTGCCGCAGCTTCCAGGGCTTCGTCGGAAATCTTCACCCGGTGATGGGCCTCGTAGCGGTCCCGGAGCCCCTGCAGGATTTTTACGGTGTCCTCCACGGTGGGCTCTTCCACCATGATGGGCTGGAACCTGCGCTCCAGGGCCGGATCCTTTTCCACATGCTTCCGGTATTCATCAAGGGTGGTGGCGCCAACGGTCTGGAGCTCTCCCCTGGCCAGGGCGGGCTTTAATATGTTGGAAGCGTCTATGGCGCCCTCGGCGGCTCCGGCGCCGATTATGGTATGCATTTCGTCGATGAAAAGTATCACGTTCCCCGCCTGTTTTATTTCATTTATTATTTTCTTTAATCTCTCTTCAAATTCCCCGCGGAATTTGGTGCCTGCCACCAGTGAAGCCATGTCGAGACTTACGACCCTCTTGTCCTTTAAAATCTCCGGCACGTCCTGATCCACTATCCTCTGGGCCAGACCCTCCACCACGGCGGTCTTGCCGACACCGGGTTCACCTATGAGGCAGGGGTTGTTTTTGGTGCGCCGCGTCAGAACCTGAAGCACCCTTTCAATTTCTTTCTCGCGGCCTATGACCGGGTCCAGTTTGCCTTCGGCGGCAAGCTCCGTCAGGTCCCGGCCGAACTGGTTCAAAGTCGGGGTGTTGGCCGGTTTTTTATAGACCCCTGAAGCTTTGGTGTCGGCTCCCAGAAGATTGAGCACTTCCGCCCGCGCTTTATCCAGGCCTATGCCAAGGTTGTTCAGCACCTGGGCCGCCACTCCTTCCCCCTCACGTATGAGCCCCAGCAGTATGTGTTCCGTCCCCACGTAATTGTGCCCGAGCTTCCTTGATTCATCTAGGGCGAGCTCCAGGACTCTCTTGGCTCTGGGCGTATATCCTATGGGTCCCTGAATTATAAACGGACCCACTCCTATCATCATTTCCACCTGCTGGCGGACTTTTCTGAGATCAACCCCCAGGTTTTGCAGGGCTCTGGCCGCAACGCCCTCGCCCTCCCTTATGAGCCCCAGCAGCAGGTGTTCGGTGCCCACCACGTTGTGGTTCAGGCGCCTGGCCTCATCCTGCGCGTAACCTATGACCTTTTGAGCCCTTTCGGTAAACTTCTCGTTCATTTTTTCACCTCATTTCAATATTTTTTTCCTGATGAAATCCGCCCTGCTCAGATCCCTTTCCAGAGGGGATAGGGATCTTCTCGCCATCTCCTGAATACAGGCGGGACCCGACAGTATAAACAGCACGTTGAGGTCATCCGGTTTTAAATCCCTGATGACGCCCATATCAACACCCAGCCTGACATCGGAGATATAAGTCATGGCCTCCTGGGAGGATACAAGCTTTGCATTGGTGAGAAGACCGTAGGATCTCATTATCTTGTCTTCCAGCCGCAGCCTGGCCTCACCCGACAGGTTACGGCGCGCTTTGCGCTCGCTGGATATTATCTGGCGGGCCACCCCTATGAGATTTTGTATTATGTCTTCTTCGGATTTGCCCAGGGTTATCTGATTGGATATCTGGTAAAGATTACCTGTAGCCTGGGTGCCTTCGCCGTAAAGTCCCCGCACCACGAGGCCCACCTGAGAAATGGTGGAAAATATCTGGGCGGTTTGATTTAACATGGTAAGCACCGGCAAGTGCATCATTACCGATGCCCGTATGCCGGTCCCCACATTGGTGGGGCACGCCGTCAGGTAACCGATCTTTTCATCAAAGGCAAAGTCCAGTTTTTCTTCAAGAACATCGTCTATCTTGCTGGCCAGGTCGAAAGCCGCCTCAGGCTGGAGGCCTGAAAAAACCGTCTGTATCCTCAGATGGTCTTCTTCGTTTATCATAATGCTGACCGTCTTGTCTTCGTTTATGATGACGGCGCCTTTATTTGAAGCCGCCATGTCGGGGCTTATGAGGTGCATTTCCACCATGAGGCTTTTTTGCCCTTCCGATAAATCTCTCATGATGTAAAGTTCCGTATCGCGGGATAGTACCGCATTCGCCCTACATGCGCCGTATATCTTTTCTATGACTTCCTGCGCCCGGGATTCGGACAGGAGGTGGGGAAAAGGGACATCCTTTAGGTTTCGGGCAAGCCTAATGCGGCTGCTTATGACAATATCGCTGTCTGGCCCGCTGGAATTTATCCATTTAATTCGGGAAGGGTCCATGAGCCTTTCTACATCCATTTGCCCACCCCCTATTCCTTATTTTTCTTTTGTTCCAGCTCTTTTATTCTGTCCCGAAGCACCGCCGCCCTCTCGTATTCTTCGGCGTTGATGGCTTCCTGGAGTTCCCGCTTCAATCTGTTCAGCTCGTTTTTAATCCTTATTTCGCTGCCGCTGCGGCGAGGTACCTTGCCCACGTGGAAGGTCTTCCCGTGGATTCTCCTCAGCATGGGGTCCAGCTGCCCTTTAAAGGCATCGTAACAGTGGCTGCAGCCGAACCGCCCCGTCTGCGTAAACCTGGGGAAGCTCAGGCCGCACCGGTCGCACTTGAGGCTGTCAGGCGTTTGTTTATAACCCTGGTTTTCGGGCTCGAAGAAGCTTGAAAGCAGCTTGCCAATGGAAAAATCGGTTTCATCGTCAAAACCAAAGGGGTTCAGCCCGGCCGAAAATCCCAGGTGCTTTTCCCTGGCGCATTCCTCGCACAGGTGCATTTGAGATTTTTCGCCGTTGACTATTTTTGTAATGTGAACGGTGGCCGGCCTTTTTTGACATTCCTGACACATCATGATAAATTTCCCCCTTTTCTTGCTTGAAAATCCATAATTGTGGTAATCATGGCCTTCAAAATCCCGGCCCTGATTTTATCCCGCTCGGGAAGGCCGATATGCAGATTGTGCCGGTTCACGGCCGCCCTGAGGATATGGGCCTCCCGTTCGGTTACTATGCCTTCTTCCCATAATCTGTTGATGACCGCCAGCGCCCTGGTCCCTGATATGGAATCCCCTATAAAATCTATGATTTCCCTTAAAAATTCATCTTCCCTTATTTTTAACTTTTTGATTCGAATATATCCTCCGCCGCCCCGGCGGCTTTCGACAAAGTAACCCCTCTCCAGGGTGAAGCGGGTCGTCAGCACATAGTTTATCTGAGAGGGAGCGCAGCCGAACCGGCTGGCCAGCTCGTTTCTCTGGATCTCAAGTATGCCGCCGGGCATTTCCCGGAACATCTCTTTTATAAAATTTTCGATGATGTCCGCAAGGTTTGCCATGAAATCCCCCTCTCTGTTAGGGCTTTATGTAATTTGACTTTCTTTGACCTTCAGTTCAGTTATATTATATTTTAATATGGGGAAATTTGCAAGGGCTTTAAATAACTTAATAAAAATTCAGAGGGAGAAATTCCAGCTTCTCCCTCCAAGCGGCGCTATCTGTCCTTTACTTTCTTCTTTTTTTAGACGAGATTTCTTCGGATATTTCTATCAGGCGGTTGGTCCTTTCTTCCTGTTCTTCGGAAGAAGTCCAGCCCATGAGGCTGGGGATTATTTCCCCGTACATGGTGTCGTCTAAAAGTTCGTCCTCTACCACACTGTCAACCTTTTTCTTGTGGAGGTCCTCAACCCGGTCCGGAGTGTGCCTCACGCGTATTTTCGGGGTTTTGCCCATAATGCGCCCTCCCTTTTTTTATATTTTAAGTTTTTCCTGAAAAAAAAACTTAAATACTCGCAAAGGGAAGGCATATTATGGAAATCCTTAGCCCGCCGCCTGGTTGGCCTCCTGTATTATCTTTTCGGCAAGCTGCGAAGGCACTTCTTCGTAATGGCTGAACTCCGAGGTGAAGGAACCCCTGCCCTGGGTCATGGACCTCAAGTCGGTGGCGTAGCGGAACATCTCCGCCATGGGCACCTGGGCTTTTATGTGCTGCACACCGTCCCTGAGCTCCATGCCCATTACCCTGCCGCGGCGCTTATTGAGGTCGCCGATGATGTCGCCCATGTAGGTTTCGGGCACCACCACTTCAATGTTCATGATGGGTTCCAGCAGCACGGGTTTTGCCTGGGCGGCGCCCTTCTTGAAGGCCATGGAGGCGGCTATCTTGAAGGCCATTTCCGAAGAGTCCACGGGGTGGAAGGAGCCGTCGTACAGCACGGCCTTTACACCCACCACCGGGTAACCGGCAAGGACGCCCTCTTTCAGCGCCTCCCTTATACCCTTCTCTACCGCCGGGATGTATTGCTTCGGCACCGCACCGCCGAAAATCTTGTCCTCGAATTCAAATCCGTCTTCGGAATCCAGCGGCGAAAGTTCGAGCCACACGTGGCCGTACTGGCCGCGGCCGCCGCTCTGTTTTTTGTGCTTGCCTTCCACCTTGACGGTGGCCCTAATGGTCTCGCGGTAAGGCACCCTGGGTACATCCAGCACCACTTCGGTGCCGAACTTATTCGCCAGTTTCCCTGCCAGTACCTCGAGGTGAATTTCTCCCATTCCGGATACCAGGAGCTGGCCGGTTTCGGTGTTTTTGATGACCTCAAAGGTCTTGTCTTCTTCCATAAGGCGTGAAAGCCCCGCGGATATTTTTTCCTCATCGCCCTGGGCCTTGGGCTGCACCGCCATTGCCAGCACCGGTTTGGGAAATTCAATACCGGCAAGCACCACGGGGTGTTCCCTGTCGCTTAAGGTATCGCCTGTGGAGGTGTACTGTAGTTTGGCCACTGCAGCAATGTCTCCGGCCACCACTTCGCCAACGCTTTCCTGTTTTTTGCCTCTCATCACATATAGCTGGCCGAATTTTTCCGTTTCCCCTTTGGTGGCGTTGTATACGAGGGAATCGGATTTTAAACTGCCGGAAAACACTTTGAAGAGGGTCAGTTTGCCCACGAAGGGGTCCGCCATGGTCTTAAACACCAGTCCCGAAAAAGGCGCGTCAACCCTGCATTCCCTTGTTTCTTCCTGCTTTGTGACGGGATTCATTCCTTTTTCTGCGGGTTTATCCTGCGGTGAGGGCATGTAATCGCAAATGGTGTCCAGCAAAAGCTGAATCCCCCTGTTGGTCAAAGCCGAACCGCAAAGAATGGGGTAAATCTGGCCGGTCATGACGCCCTGACGGAGGCCCTTCTGCACCTCGTCATCGGTCAGTTCTTCACCTTCCAGGTATTTGGTAAGAAGTTCGTCGTCGGTTTCGGCCACGGCCTCCACTATCATGGAGCGGTAATTTTCCATTTCGGCTTTCAAATCTTCAGGTATGGGGCACTCTTTTACCTCTTTGCCCTCAAAGGTGAAGGCCTTCTGATGAACGATGTCCACAACACCCTTAAAAGCCGCTTCGGCTCCTATGGGCAGCTGGAAGGGTACAGCCTTCTGGCCGAAAAACTGCCTTATCTGGTCCAGAACCTTTTGAAAATTGGCGTTTTCGCGGTCCATCTTGTTTATAAAGAATACGCGGGGAAGATTGGCGTCGTCGGCGTATTTGAACACCTGTTCCGTGCCCACTTCCACTCCGGAGACGGCGCACGTGACTATCACAGCACTATCAACCACCCTGAGGGCGCTTTTTACTTCACCTACAAAGTCAAAATATCCCGGTGTATCAAGAATATTAATCTTGTGGCCCTTCCACTCGCAGGGAGCCACGGCGGTGGATATGGATATCCTTCTCTTTATTTCTTCTGGATCGTAATCGCAGGTGGTGTTGCCTTCATCGATTCTGCCGAGGCGGTCAACGGCTCCGGAACAATACAGCATGGCTTCGGCCACGGAAGTTTTCCCCGCTCCGCTGTGGGCGATCAGGCTTACGTTTCTTATCATGTCGCTTTTGTAACTTTTCAAACCGATCTCCTCCTCAAAGTTTACCTACGGTAAAAAATTAATTATTATTTTTATATTATATACTATTCTACTAAAACGAAGTTTTTTCCTGCAAGAAGCATATGGAAAAATGGTTTTATTCTTAATTTTTATGGTTATCATTCCCAAAAATCGTTTTTATATTCCGTAATTTTCTAACTTCAGTCACTTCTCATAGGCTCTACCGGAGCTTTGATTTTTTGCCATTTCAAATTCTGAAAGGTGTGAAAAGGTGTGAATAAACAACAAAAAATCTCTACAAGCAAGAAGTGCTTGTAGAGATTTTTATTTTTGTGCAGCGTTGCCGGCGGTGTCCGAAAAAAGTTGTCAGGTGCAGCTTTAAAGCTGGGTGTAATTGGGTGATTCTTTCGTAATATATATATCATGGGGATGGCTTTCCCTGAGGCCCGATGGTGTAATCCTGACAAATTTCGCCTTCTGCAGCTCCGTTATATTCCTGGCGCCGCAGTAACCCATGCCGGCCCTGAGACCCCCGACCAGCTGGTAGACCGTCTCCGAAAGGGGCCCTTTGTACGGCACCCGGCCTTCCACTCCCTCGGGCACCAGTTTCTTCATATCTTCCTGGAAGTAGCGGTCTTTGCTGCCCTGCTCCATGGCGCCGACAGAACCCATGCCCCGGTAGACTTTGAAGCTTCGGCCCTTGTATATTTCTATCTCTCCGGGGCTTTCTTCGGTGCCCGCGAAAAGGCTCCCTATCATGACCGAATCGGCTCCGGCGGCGATCGCCTTTACTATGTCTCCGGAATATTTTATGCCGCCGTCGGCGATAATCGGGATATTGTAAATCTGAGCCTCCTGAGCGCAGTCATATATGGCCGTAATTTGAGGTACTCCGATGCCCGCCACCACCCTGGTGGTGCATATAGAGCCAGGACCCATGCCGACCTTTACCGCATCGGCACCCGCCTTTATGAGTTCTCTGGTACCTTCGGCCGTAGCCACGTTACCGGCTATGACCTGCAGGTCGGGATACATTTCTTTAATCCGGTATACGGCTTCCAGGACGCCTCTGGAATGCCCGTGGGCCGTATCGACCACCACCACGTCCACCTTGGCCTCCACCAGGGCTCTAACCCGGTCTTCCATATCCCTGCTCACGCCCACAGCGGCCCCCACCAGCAGCCGACCGTTCTTGTCTTTGGCGGAATTGGGGTACTTGATGGCCTTCTCTATATCCTTTATGGTTATCAGGCCCTTGAGATTGAAATTCTCATCGACAATGGGCAGTTTTTCAATCTTGTGCTTTTTCAGGATCCCCTTGGCTTCTTCCAGAGTCGTCCCTTCGGGCGCCGTTACGAGGTTTTCTTTTGTCATTACTTCTTTTATTTTCTTGTTCATATCGTCTTCAAAGCGCAGGTCCCGATTGGTGATGATCCCGACCAGCTTGCCGTTTTCCGTAATGGGGACCCCGGATATCTTATATCGCTCCATGAGCTCCAGCGCTTCGCCTATGCGGTTGTCCGGCGACAGGTAAAATGGGTCCACTATAACTCCATGCTCGGACCTCTTTACCTTGTCCACTTCCAGCGCCTGTTTTTCAATGGACATGTTTTTGTGAATTATGCCGATGCCGCCTTCCCGGGCGAGGGCAATGGCGAGTCTGGCTTCGGTGACTGTGTCCATCCCGGCGCTGATGATGGGGATGTTCAGCCGGATTTTATTTGTAAGGCGGGTGCTTACATCCACATCCTTCGGCAAAACTTCGGATTTTGCCGGCAGGACTAAAACATCATCAAAACTTAAGCCCTCCTTTTGAAATTTATCCAAAACATCGCCCCCAGTTAAATACTAAATTTATTATGTCAAAGTTTATCAAAGTTTAGAAGCGGTGTCAACCGTCTCCGCCAGTGCACCGCAGTTGTTTCTGACACCAATTATAAAATCATTTATAATACCATCCTTTTATTTTACCGCAGCGAGTGGCATTTTAGCTGAGGAATTTTAAGATGACATTATCACAGAATAACTGCATGAGTTTTGCATAAGTATTGTAAAGAATACACTTTTATGGTATTATCTATCCTGAAAATATAAAACAACATTATATAAAGCGACATTTTGAACCATCAGCTGGTGATGCACCTGCAGCAGGATGTAAAAAAAATTTTTGTCTGTCTAGGATAAAGGGGAGTAGTTCGGCCTTTTTAGGCCCATGAAGGCTCAACATACTGGCGACTTTGCCCGCAGGGGCATTTTGCCTGGGCCTTCACCGCAAGCGGGAACGAGACCTTTATCCCGGGAGATTACCGGGATAAAGGTCTTTTTATTTAACATTCTTTCCGGGGTAAGATCATGCCGGCCGAATCGGGTTTGGCTCATTTAAGGGGGGTGGATTTAACACATGATTTAATTACATACGGGGCAGCTTAATTAAATAGAACGAAACAAGAGGTGATAATATGGACCTAAAACTTTTCCTTATGGCCTTTGGAATGCTTTTTTTAGCCGAAATAGGGGACAAGACCCAGCTGGCGGTATTCACCCTGGTCACCCAGTATAATAAACCTCTCCCCATATTCCTGGGGGCGTCGATGGCGCTGGTCCTGGTCACCCTTATAGGCGCGCTATTCGGCAATATTGTCGCCCGGTACGTGCCTACCGCCTTCCTTAAACTCATAGCCGGCATATTATTCGTGGGCATAGGAATTTTCGTGCTCATCGAGGCGGTGCCGGGAGTCATCCACCAGCTGGGGAGGGGATGATAGCCAGTTGCAATGTAAAGAAATAGAGGCCCGTTTGGGGCCTCTATTTCTTATCCGCATTTTTTCCTATCCGCATTTGGAATACCCGCAGGTCCTGCACATGACACATCCGCTTTCATGCTCCAGGGCGCTGCCGCACTCGGGGCAAACGGCGCCGCTGGTCTGTTTGGCCGGAGAGCCCGAAGGCCGCGCGGCGTCCTTTGAACAAGCCGTCTCTTCGTCGAAGTAAGGCCTGTCTATGATTTCAACGGCGTTGCCGTTGGGCACCAGTTTTTTTCCGATGCTTCGCTCTATGGCCCGGCCTATGGCGTCGGGGCAGGACAGCACTTTAATATCTTTGTTGTTGGCCATCTGGCGGAGTGTGGAGTGGCATCTGATGCCCTTTAGCTGCTCCACGATGGATTTCACGTCTATCCCGGACCTTAAAGCCAGGGATATAAGGCGGCTGGTGGCTTCCGATTGAGACGGACATCCCCCCGCCCTGCCCAGGTTCGTGAACACCTCGCATATGCCGTTTTCGTCGGAGTTTACGGTGATGTACAGGTTGCCGCAGCCTATCTTGACCTTTTCGGTGTTGCCGTAGGTTATGCTGGGGCGCGGCCGGGGCTTTATCTCCCGGCGAAGCTCGCAGGATTCGCAGGCCTCGCAGTATGCGGGGGGGAAACCGGCCTGTCCGGGGGACCGGCCGCCCTCGCCGGTGTGGCCGGCGCTCTGGCCGCCTGAGACGGCGGGCGCCAGGTTTTCCTCGTGGTCTCGGGCAGGGGCGCGGCTTACGGTTTTCGCCGCCCCCTTGTGCAGCACCTGCTCTTCCCGGCTGCCGTCCCTGTATATGGTAACACCCTTGCAGCCCATTTCGTAGGCCATGAGGTATACATTTTTGACATCTTCCCGGGTGGCGCTGTGGGGGAAATTGACGGTCTTGGAAACGGCGTTGTCGGTGTACTTCTGAAACGCCGCCTGGATTTTTATGTGCCATTCGGGCGAAATGTCATGGGCCGTCACATACACCCTTTTTATATCTTCCGGTAGTTCTATTTCCCTGAGCGTCCCGCGGGATAGCACTTCTTGCATGAGCTCGTCACTGTAAAAGCCTCGCTCCCTGAGCTGGCGTTCAAAAATCGGGTGCACCTCCACCAGTCGCTGGTTGTCCAGCACATGGCGCTCAAAGGCCAGGGCAAAGAGCGGTTCTATGCCGCTGGAAGCCCCCGCGATGATGCTTATGGTGCCGGTGGGGGCTATGGTGGTGGTGGTGGCGTTTCTAAGCCTTCGCCCCCGGGCCTTGTATATGCTCTTTTCCCAGTTGGGGAATACGCCCCGCTCCACCGCCAGTTCTTCGGAAGCCTTTTTAGACTCTTCGTTTATAAAGCCCATCACCTTTTCGGCGGTATCCACGGCCTCATCGGAATTGTACGGAATCCCCAGCTCTATAAGCATGTCCGCAAATCCCATGACCCCGAGCCCTATCTTGCGGTTGGCAAGAGTCATCTTTTTGATTTCCGGCAGCGGGTAGCGGTTGACGTCGATGACATCGTCCAGGAACCTGACGGCGGTATGCACCGCTTCTTTCAGCCCTTCAAAATCTATCTGCTTTTTGCCTTCCACCGATTTTACAAATTTGGCCAGGTTTATAGAACCTAGGTTGCATGATTCGTACGGCAGGAGAGGCTGCTCTCCACATTGGTGAACTACAATTCCGTTGCATATCATCGAATGGGTAAACGGTTCTGTCAAATCATAAACCATTTCTCGGCCTGATTTTTCTACAAGTTCCACTTCATCGTAGAACTTTTCGGTATAAAATCTCTTAAATTTTATACCGTCAAGGGTTTGCTGTTTTTTGGCAGACAAGAACCCGATTTTTTCCCTAAATCTTTCTCTGTTTGCCCCAAAAATTCCCAACTCATATAAAATTCCATCAGAATCATAATACTTTTCTTCACCTTTTACAGTAACATATTTAAAACTGGCTTTTTTAAACCCTTTTGACCTGTCTATAATTTGACTCTTTATACCAAAATTAAGAAGAAGTATTTGTACTTGCTTGAGTAATTTTTGGCTCTTTGATGACAGCGCTATCCACTCACTGTTTGGTTTTGGGTTTTTCCTCACCGTACCGTCAGCGGTGAACAATGCTTGGAGAAAGCCTCTCACAGCTTCTTCAGGTGCAGTAAAAATGCTTGGAGGTACCTGTTTCTCACTAGCTTTGGTATCTCTTATTCCCAGCTTTTCGAAAAATTCCACAAAGTATTTACTGTGATAAGAAAGATGAAATACACCATTATCTCTTTCGACTTCTTGAATCTCGCTGCCGTACATGTCATTTATAATGCGTTTTAGGTGATGTAAAACCTCTATATCATCCTTGCCGAATGTGAAACCAACCCGGCAGTTTTTATCGCCCGATCTTAACCAACCGTCTCCCACAAGCCAGCCCAGAACCTGACCCAGCTCCTTTGACCATTTATTCGGGAGATTCATGGTGTAAAGCCTTCCATTATTGCCTTTAAAAACATTTTGTACAGCAAACGGAAGTTTATAATCTTTAGAAAAAACTCCTGCTCCTGATTGAATTAAAACCTTGTCTCCTTTTTTAATATCTTTGAGCTGTTTCCATCCCTGATTAGTCAGGAATTCATGATCAGGAGTTGCTTTTATTTCATAACCGGATTTGGTAACAAGACGTAGCACATCTTTTTTCCCATTTTTATAGACCTGTATTACCCTGTGTAAAGTCGTACCAATGTTTGCCATATTGGGCACTGCCTCAGTAAGCACGCCCCCATTTACCACCATCAATCTGGTCAAGGGTACCCTGTTATCTGTTACAATCCTAAACCCGCCCTTTTTAGATCTTGCGTAGAGCTCATCAATACGCATCAAACCATATTCAGTTGCCACCAGGGTATCCCCCGTAACACATGGGTTTGTGCTCTCGATCTGGCCTACCTCCGGCGTGGGGTTTTTCTCATTCATCCGGTCGATGAATATGATTCCCGGCTCTCCGTTGTTCCAGGCCATGTCCACTATGAGGTCGAAGACCTCCCGGGCTTTCAGGCTGCCGGTTACTTTTTTGGTGTGGGGGTCCACCAGTTCGTAGGTGCCGTCGTTTTTCAGCGCTTCCATGAATTTATCGGTGATGGCCACACTTATGTTGAAGTTGGTTATATCCTTGTCATTTTTCTTGCACTGGATGAAATCCAGGATGTCGGGATGATCCACCCTGAGGATGCCCATGTTGGCTCCGCGCCGGGTTCCCCCCTGTTTTACGGCTTCGGTAGCCGCGTTGAACACCTTCATGAAGGAAATGGGGCCAGAAGCCACCCCGCCGGTGGATTTCACGGTGGCTCCTTTCGGGCGCAGGCGGGAAAAACTGAAGCCCGTCCCACCACCCGACTTATGGATAAGGGCGGCCGATTTGATGGAATCAAAAATCCCCTCCATGGAGTCTTCCACAGGCAGCACGAAGCAGGCCGAAAGCTGGCCCAGTTCACGGCCGGCATTCATAAGCGTAGGGGAATTGGGCAGAAATTTCAATTCCGCCATTATGTCGTAAAATTTTCCGGCCCATTTTTCAGCATCGCCTCCGCTGTATTTTTTTTCGGCTTCGGCGACAGCCCGGGATACTCTTTCCAGCATGTCCTCGGGCGATTCCACCACCTTCCCGGCGGCATCCTTTGCCAGGTAACGTTTTTGCAGGACCACTCTGGCGTTTTCAGTAAGATTCATTTGCTTTTTTTTCACAAGATTTCACCCCGCATCAACTAAATCTACAACCCGTAAATATCGTAAAAGCCCAATTTCTTTCATAGAGTTCTTGCGGTTATACGCGTTGTTGAACTGCTGCCGGGATTAGAAGCACAATATGTAGTAGCATTACTATTATATATGTCAATATATTGACTTTCAACCTCCGGCAAAGGCAAACCCGGTTAATTTTTTCAGTGGCAGGTTTAATTACTTCCTCAATCTCCATTTTTGACAGTCTCACTAAAAAAGCGGTCTTTTTAAGACCGCCGTTAATTTCTGCTCTGGTGTCTTTCCCTTTTGCACTCAGCGCAAATGCCGTAAAATTCGGTTCTGTGGAAATATACCTCCACATTATTTTCTCTGGATACCTTTTCGTCAAGGCCCTTGTCCACGGGGCACCCCTCCACGTCAAACACTCTGCCGCATTCCGTGCAGACAAAGTGATAGTGGTTTTGGGGATTGCCGTCGAAACGGCTGTACTTGCTGCCGTAGTTGAGCTCGAGAATCTCACCCATCTCCTTCAGAGTGCTCAAGTTCCGGTACACTGTGCCCAGACTGATGTTTGGTATCTCCTTCTTGACTTTTTCGTAGATCCAGTCAGCGGTGGGATGCGACTTTGTGCCGCGCAAAGTCTTGAGAATCAAATCCCGTTGTCGCGTTTTCCTTATGAATCCTTTCTTTTCTTGCATCAAAATTTTTATTTTTCCTCCTTAGGTTCCTCAACCTTTACGAAGGTATCTTTTGCTTCGCACTCCGGGCATTTTCTCGGCTTGCAACGGCTTTCCTTCTCATATCCGCATGCGCTGCATTTATATACCGCCATTTAAACACACCTCCCAGAAACTAATGATAATAGTTATTAATATAAGTATATATTAAAAACCTGCTGGTGTCAACGACAGTCTTTTTTACTTTAAAATTTGCTTTAAAACGGCCAGCTGGACAGCGGGCTTTCGGACAACCCGGCTCCCATGCCGGCTTTCCAGCCGGTCAGGTATATACCTTTCACCTTCAGGAGGGTTGTAAATCTGAGGCGCCCGGTACGGCTGGGATGGGATAAAAAGTGTTTCCACAGGTCGGTAAACGCTGTCTACCGACGCCGTCTGAACTCCGGCCCCGCTACCACACCCCGTTATGAATAGTATAGCAAAATAAATCGCGACCAATTCAAAAATTTTTGCTCTAAATGTGGACATAATATTCTACATAGGAATTTTTCCACCGCCCCGTTTTTTATAAGATATTCGACATGCGATTGGCAAATCCTTTAAAAAAAATTATTTTTTTATTGACTTCCATTGCATCGCGGTGTATAATGAAACTATGATACATGTATACAATTATGCAAAAGGGGGTCGGCATTTATGAGATTCGACGCGGAGGATGCAAAAATTATCCAGAGAGATGATGCCGCTGCCAAGAGCATCGAGGATTACATGCTGGACCTTTTATATAACTCGGCTTATATGGAACATTAAAAAAGAAGCCCTGACAGCTTCTTTTTTTTATATTTATTTACTTTTTATATTTATTTACAACTTTGTAATTGAGCGGCCGGGCAATAGCAAAGGAAAACCAGACCTGCACGGCAGGCGTGAAGTCTGATGGATAGTTCAAGGCAAAAAGTTAAATACTATTTGCTAGATACTCATTTCAACAGGAGGAAAAGGTATGCCCTATGAAATTAAAAAAGTTGAGAACCCGTGTGAAAATTGCGAGGGCGATTGCCCGCTTATTGTCGGCGTCTGTTAGGTTCTTACGCGTTCTGCTCGCCGGAAAATAGGCTTTATCCCGCGACCAGAAACCTCTTTATATCCGGCAAAGCTTTTTTCCCCACTTCTTCACCGTATTTTACGAATTCGGGAATCCTCGCAAAATCCTTATATCCCACTCCCTTTAGATCCGGGTAAATATATAAACCCGGATAATTTTTCTTTATGTAGTTTGAAAGTTCATCCCCCATGATGTCCACCGAAGCCATGAGAATCTCCACCAGGGAATCGGCTTTGGCCCTGCCCTTTGTAACCCCAAGGTCCACGCCCACGATTTTCCTGGCTCCCTGATGGTGAAGGATATCCACCGGTATGTTGTTTTTTATCCCACCGTCCACCAGCCGGTGCCCGCCGACCTGTCTGGGCACGAATATTCCCGGCAGAGACATGCTGGCCCGTACGGCGGTTGAGAGCCTGTATCCCGTAAGAAAGACGGTATTAGGGATTTCCCTGTAAGGGACGTTTTTTTTGGGGCAGAACACCACCGTCTCGCCGGTATTTATGTCGGCACTGACCACAGAAATTGGCAGGTCGACATCCTCAAAAGTTTTTCCATCGAACAGCCGGTCCAGGTATCCCTCGATTTTTTCTCCTTTGAAAAGCCCGTCGGGAAAACTCCACATCACCATGGGCCTGTGGGTCCAGAAATAGTATATCAACATCAAAATGTACGCCGGCGTGAATGTAGGGTCCAGCAGCTGATAGACCTTCAATTTTTTTAATTCCTCAAGGTATTCGTCTATGTCTTTGCCGGAGGCGAAAAAGGCTGCCGCTATGCTCCCCGCGCTGGTGCCGGACAGGATGTCGGGAAAAATGCCGTTTTGCTTCAGCACTTTCAATATCCCCAGGTGCACGGCCCCTCTGACTCCTCCCCCGCTCAAAGCAAGGCCGAAGTCGTATCTTCTTCTGGTAGCCATTGAAGCGCCCCCCTTCAGGTCAATTCAGCTTTTAATTTAGCTTTTAGTAATAAAATTATTTAGATAATGAGACCCTTGAAACAATAAGTAGCAAAATATAAAAAACATAAAAATGAACATCTTTGCTATATATATTATTAAGTTGCAATGATTTGTTGACTGTCTACCCCAAAAACTACCGGCAGCTGAATTTTTTAAGCGCCACTTTTACCGTGAATAAATCCGGAAAAAATGCTTTTTTTATCAGGTCCCGCTGGTGTTGTGTGTAAAGGGCGGCAAAGAGCGGATATCCGGAAAATGGTCCACCTCTCAAGGTCACCGGCGAGGTATTATGGATCTCTACCAATGAAAATAAATAAGACCCCCTGTGATTTTTTCACAGGAGGTCCGTCGTTTTTCCTTATTTCGGCGATTTTGCCGTTATCTCGGCGGAAGTTCGGGAGTCTCGCCGCACCTCTCCAGGAGCGACAGCCACCTTTCGTCTACCTCTTCCTGGATCTTCTTTATAACTTCCTCCTTGCCGGGAGCGAAAAGGTGGCGGAACCGTCCCTGGGGTTTTAAGAATTCCTCGATGGGAACGTATTTCTTGGGTTTGTAGTTTAATTTCCACTTTCCGTTTTCCACTTCATAAAGCGGCCAGAAGCGGGTCTCTATGGCTAACTTGACAATCTCAACGATATCCGGCGTATTGTATCTCCAGCCTCTTGGGCAGGGAGACAGCATGTTTATAAAGGCGGGGCCTTCCGCTTCAAAGGCCTTCTTTGCCTTCCTGTGCACGTCCTGCCAGTTGCTCAGTGCGGTTTGGGCCACATAGGGGATATTGTGAGCCGCCATAATGGCGGTCAGATCCTTTCTGGGCTGCTGCTTGCCGGGAACCACCTTCCCAGCCGGGCTGGTGGTGGTGTCGGCTCCCATGGGGGTGGCGCTGGAGCGCTGAATACCGGTGTTCATGTAAGCCTCGTTGTCAAGGCATACATACACCATTTTGTGACCGCGCTCCATGGCGCCGGAAAGCGATTGGAAGCCTATATCGTAAGTGCCGCCGTCGCCGCCGAAGGCGACAAACTTGAAATTATCGTCTATTTTGCCCTGTTTTTTGAGGGCCCTGTACGCCGCCTCTACGCCGCTCAACGTGGCTCCCGCGTTTTCAAAAGCGCTGTGAATAAAGGAGCAGTTCCACGCCGTATAGGGGTATATGGTCGAGGCCACTTCAAGGCAGCCGGTGGCGCATCCCACCACCACATTGGAATCTTCCACCGCGTTTAATATCATTCTCACCGAAATGCCGTGACCGCAACCGGCGCACAACCTGTGGCCGCCTACAAATCTTTCCTCAACTTTTGACAACTCCTTTAATGTAGCCATCTTTGCACCTCCCTATTCTCTGAGTCCAATGTATCTTACAAAGTTGTCGACCCTGCCGGTCTTTATGATGTCTCCCAGGTCGTTGTAAACCTTCTCCACATCTTCAAGCCTCAAATCCCTGCCGCCAAGGCCATATACGTAGTTGACAACTTTTATGTCGTTCTTGAGGTCGTACAGGGCGGTCCTTACGTCTGCAAACATGGGGCCTCCCATCGTGGAAAAGGTCTCGGCTCTGTCGAGGACCGCAACGGCCTTCACGCTTTTAAGCGCGTCCTGGATGGCTTCATAGGGGAAAGGCCTGAACGCCCTTGGTTTCAAAACTCCCACCTTAAGCCCTCTGGCCCGCAGTTCATCGGCCACACCCTTGGCGCTGCCTGCGGCGGAGTTTAAGACCACCACGGCCATATCGGCGTCTTCCAGTTTGTAGGCGTCGATCAGGCCGTACTTCCTGCCGGAGATGGCCTCGTATTCTTTGCCCACCTCTTCGATAACTTTCTTGGCGGCTTCCATGGCGGCCACCTGCTGGCGCTTGTGCTCAAAGTAGAAATCGTACATATCGAAGTTGCCCATGGATACCGGTTCTCTGGCGTTGAGCAGGTATTCTTCGGGCTTGTATACGCCGATAAAGTTCTTCACGGTTTCGTCGTCCAGCACTTCCAGAACGTCCAGGGCATGGCTGGTGATAAATCCGTCGAAGTTTACGGAAACGGGCAAGAGGACGTCGGGATGTTCGGCGATCCTCACAGCCTGTATCATGTTGTCGTAGGCTTCCTGGGCATTTTCCGAAAAGAGCTGGATGACCCCGGAACTTGCAATACCCATAGCGTCGCTGTGGTCGCAGTGGATGTTGATGGGGCCGCTCAAAGCGCGGTTTACCACCGGGAACACTATGGGAAGCCTCAGTGAGGCGGCAATATACACCATTTCGAACATCAGAGCAAGGCCCTGGCTGGATGTGGCCGTCATGGCGCGGGCTCCGGCGGCGGAAGCGCCTATGGCTGCGCTCATGGCGCTGTGCTCGCTTTCAACGGTTACGAACTCGGTGTCCACCTGCCCGTTGGAGACAAAAGAGGAAAAAATCTGCACGACCTCCGTCTGGGGTGTAATCGGGTAGGCGGCCACCACGTCGGGATTTATCTGTTTCATAGCCTGGGCTACGGCTTCATTTCCGGTGATGGCGACTTTACTCTTCATTTCTTCTCGCCTCCTTTTGCTTGTCAATTTCATCTTCCGAGAACATGTCTATGGCATGGACGGGACAAACGTTGGCGCAAATGCCGCACCCCTTGCAGTGTTTGTAATCGAAGGAATCGAATTTTCCATCGGTGGCTATGATGGAGGCATCGGGGCAGTAGCGCCAGCAAATAAGGCAGTGAATGCACCTGTCCTTGTTCCAAACCGGTCTGATGGTGCGCCAGTCGCCGGTTTCGTAAGTATTGGCGTTGCCGGGTTCATAAATGTTTCCGGCCTTTGTTAGTTCTTTCCAGCCCATGTCCGGCCGCACGGCTTTTGTCCTCCGGCCCTGACCGAAATTCCTGTTAAAAGGGGTCATTCGCCCTTCACCTCCTGATAAGCCCTCTCAATGGCTTTTAGGTTGCCGTCGATGACTTCGGGCTTGCTCTTGAACTTCTTGGCCAGTTCTTTCTTGACGCTCTCAATAAATTCCTCATAGGGTATGAGGCCTGTGGCCTTTATAAAGGCCCCCATGATGGGCGTATTGGGTATCACCCTTCCTATGGTCTCCAGGGAAATCTGGTTGGCGTCCACAGTAAAAATTCTGCCGCCATTTAGCTTCAAGATCTCTCTTACCTGCTGCGGGGTTTTGGTGGTGTTGACGATATAAATGCCGTTTTCGGGCACGCCGGCGGTTACTTTGGGGCCCAGAAGGGTTGCATCCAGCACTATTACTATATCGGGGTTGATGACATTGGAATGAATGTGAATCGGTTGGTCACTGATGCGGTTAAAAGCCAAAATGGGCGCCCCCATTCTCTCGGGGCCGTATTCGGGGAAACCCTGTACGTATTTTCCCATCTCGGCGGCGGTTTCCGCCAGCATCAACGCGGCAGTCTTGGCGCCCTGGCCGCCCCTGCCGTGCCAGCGAATTTCAATTACTTTTGCCATGTTTTAGAATCCTCCCTTCACTTTTCTTATAAATGAATTTTTTGAAAGGTTCATTTATATTTTACCTAAAAAAAATAATACTACACGCGGGCGGGAGCTGTTATAGAACATCAATTGTTATATATGTTCTGTTATAATACACTGTCTGCATCTATATAACACAGTTCGGTCAAAAGCCGCTGCCGTTGCTAATTTTGATTGTAACAGCAAATCCCATTCCAGTATAACAGAGTAAAAAAAAGTAGTCAAGACACTAAATAAGACGTAAAAAAAAATAATCCTCCGACCGCTGCGAAGGATACCTGCAGGAAAAATTTTTTATTTTTTTCAGCCCGCCGACAGTATGTATTTTAAGACGAGAAGCAGAATTATCCCGGGGATGCCCAAAAAGCCCACCAGCAGCGCCGTAATGGGGTTTACGGCTATGTGGAGGCCGATGTAACCCCCCAGGAAATTGAGAGCAATCAAAACAATTCCGCCCACGATGGCGTTGTAAATCAATTTAACTACGATCTTCAGGGGCACGATGAGAATCCTTCCAACGACATAGAGCAGTATAAGGCCGACGGCATACGCTATGACCGCAGCATAGTCTATATGCATTGCTATCACCCCCGCCTGTTTCTCATTAATAATTATACTATTACGGCTTTTCCACAGTTATGCCTTGTTCTCTCGCCTTTTTCAAAAGGTAAATGTATTTTTTCCTGGCGGCCTCTTCGGTGAAGATGGCGTGGTCCACCAGGTCGGGGTCGGTCACGCATTCGAAATATTTCTGGGCCCTGACCCATTCCTGGTGCGCCTTTTTTACTTCGTCGGCCAGGAGTATTTCTGGGGTCTTTACCGTTCCTTCATCTTCCCCTAAAAAAAGGCTTGAAGAAATATCCGACAGAAAGCGAAAAACATCCTCTCTTTTCATAAACTCATCTCCTCATATGAAATTGTAACCACTTTCAATTTCATTATTCAGAGATGAGTGCTGTGAGTTAAAAGTTGTAGGTATTTTGGTTAATAAGGATTTTGCTTGGAATTCACAGCATGGGTGAATGCATGCTCTGAAAAGGCTATCAAATATGGGAGGGCATAAATTTTATTAATATTTTATAAAAGATATGAGTTAAAATGACTATACCTCCCGGCGGCCCTCCAGCGCCTTGCTCAGGGTAACTTCGTCGGCGTATTCCAGGTCGCCGCCCATGGGGATGCCGTGGGCTATGCGGGTAACCTTCACCCCTAGGGGCTTCAAAAGTTTGGCGATGTACATGGCCGTGGCCTCGCCCTCCACATCCGGATTGGTGGCCAGGATTACTTCGCTCACCCCCGACGGGATCCTCGCCAGCAGCTCTTTTATCTTTATATCGTCGGGACCGATTCCTTCAAGCGGAGAAATGGCGCCGTGCAGCACGTGGTAAAGCCCCTTGTAATCCCTGGTCTTTTCCATGGCGATTACGTCTTTAGGGTCTTCCACCACCATTATGGTGGTTTTATCCCTGTACGGAGCCCTGCAGATGCCGCAGGGGTCTTTATCGGTGAAATTTCCGCACACCGAGCAGTAGGTAATGGACTCTTTGGCGTTTTTTATGGCTTCGGCCAGCTCCGCCACCCGCTCTCCGGGCATCTTCAGTATGTGAAATGCCAGCCGCTGAGCCGTCTTGGGCCCTATGCCCGGCAGGCGGGAAAGCTCTTCGATAAGTCTCCCGAGAGGTTCTGCGTAATACGACATCAAAAACCCTTCCTTATACCACTCAAACGGGATTGATTCTTTTAAAACAGGCCGGGGATATTCAGCCCGCCGGTGAGTTTGCCCATCTCCTGGCTCACCATCTCTTCGGCCTTCTGCAGGGCTTCGTTGGCGGCCGCCAGAATAAGATCCTGGAGCATCTCTATATCGTCGGGGTCCACGGCTTCAGGCTTTATCTCGATGCTGACCAGATCCTTTTTCCCGCTGGCCACCACTTTCACGACTCCGCCCCCCGCGGTGGCTTCCACGGTCCTGGACTTCAGTTCCTCCTGGAGCTTCATCATGTCTTCCTGCATCTTCTGGACCTGTTTCATCAGCTTGTTCATGTTGCCCATGTTCCTCAAAGAAATCGCCTCCTTAATATACTCCTTAATATAGTTGAGTGGCGTATAAATTCTTTTTTTACATCACACTATTATCACTCCGAAATTTATTACTTCGAATCCGAACCCGCCATGCAGTTACAATATCTCTACGATATCTTCTCCAAAAAAGTTTATTACATTTTGATAAAATTGTTCGTCGGAAATATAACTTGCATTTTCTTCTCGAACAATATCTGCCCTTCCGCCTTCATTCTCTTTTTCTGAAACGAATTCAATCACGGAATTTTTTTTTGAGCCGGCGGCCCCTTCGCCGGATTCTTCCGGCGCAAAGTTCGGAGCGGGGGCGGCGCTTTCAATACCTTCGGGGTCAATTTCGCGGCCGGATTTACCCTTTTCTCCCCCGGACGCCCCATCCGGCGGTTCCTGCTCAAATCCTTTGATAACTGTATCAAAACCCGCTATTTTTTTCACGGTCTCTTCTATTATATGCTTTTCGGCCTCAACTTTTTCTTTATACACGGAATTTCCGTTGTAATACAAGTACAATTTATTCTTTTCCATTCTGCCGGGCCTGATGTTACCCGCATTGATAAAACTTACCAGCGTCATTTTTCGCTGCCTTTCCAGTTCTTGGATCACGGCGGGCCAGGACTTCATGATTTCACTCAAGACGGCTTTATCGTCAAGGGCCGGTCTGCCCTCGGGCTCAGACACCGCTTCACCCTGATTCACGCCTGCGCCGGCCCCATTAACGCCCGAACACGGTTCTTCAGTCTTCTCTTCTTCCTGTGAAACGGCCGTCCCGACTTCCTCTGCCTTTAAGGGTGAGCTGGCTTCTCCCTCGACATCAAAAGGCCTTCCAGCATCTTCCATAGCTGCGGACTGCGCCCTGACCCCATCCATTGTCCCGATCAACTTTTGCATTTCTTCCTGCAGTTTTTCCACCCGTTCCTCCAGCACCTGAATGCGGCCTGCCATGCCGCTGTCCCCTTCCCACAGCTCGGGCAGGGTCAGCTTCGCCAGGGAAGCTTCCAGCACGATGCGGGGCTGGGATGACCATTTCAGATCCGAGGAGGCGTTTTTCAATATATCTATTATGCTCAGCAGTTTCTCCACCGAATAGTTTTCGGCAATTTTTTTAAGTTCGTCATAATCCTCGTCGGCCACATCCACCAGGGAACGGTCACCCCCCAGGCGTATGACCAGGATGTTCCTGAAGTGCTCCAGCAGGTCGTCCATAAAGCGCAGCAGGTCTTTGCCCTGGGCCGCCACCTCTTCCACCACGTCCAGAAGGCGTGCGCAGTCCCGCCGGTAAACCGCCTCCAGCGCCCGGTAAAACACATCCCGGCTGACAGCCCCCAGGAGGCTCAGGGCATCTTCATAGGAAAACTTTTCCCCGCCGAAGGCAAAAGCTTTATCCAGGAGGCTCAGGGCGTCCCGAACAGAGCCCTGGGAATTTCTGGCTATAAGCATCAGGGCCTTTTCGTCGGCATTTATACCGTTTTCCCCGGCTATCTCTTTCATCCGACCGACGATTTCCCTGGCGGAGACCCTCCGGAAGTCAAACCTCATACACCTTGAAAGAATGGTTGCGGGAAGTTTATTGGGCTCGGTGGTGGCAAGGATGAACACCACATGTCTGGGAGGCTCTTCCAGAGTTTTTAACAGGGCGTTAAAGGCCTCGGTGGTAAGCATGTGGACTTCGTCGATTATGTAAATCTTGTAGCGGCCTTCGGACGGCGGGAAATTAACACTGTCCCGGAGGTCACGGATGTCGTCGATGCCGCGGTTGGACGCCGCGTCCATCTCAATGACATCCATCATGTTGCCGCTGTTAATGGCCCGGCAGGAAGGACACTCGTTGCATGGATTTACCGTTGGACCCTGCTGGCAGTTCAGGGCCTTGGCGAAGACCCTCGCCGTGCTGGTTTTGCCCGTGCCGCGCATGCCGCAAAAAAGATAGGCATGTCCTATTTTGCCGCTCTTTATCTGGTTTTTCAAAGTGGTGATGATGGGCTGCTGGCCTACGATTTCTTCAAAATCTCTCGGCCTGTACCGCCTGTAAAGAGCCACATAGGACATAGAAGATCTCTCCAATCTTAAAAAGCCGCCGGTAGTTCCGGCGGCTGAACTTTAGCCGTGCACCCTCCGTCGATCTATCCCTCCGGGCGTTACATTGATAGTTAGCTCCGGCCAGGCTTCCCCGCGGCACATGGAAGGGCTTCCTTACCGCTGCTTCCTCCCGGACCTGACGGGGTTCGAAAGTTTCCATTGCGCGGGACCCGACCCTCTTTGCCACTTGTCAAAGCCGGACCCCACAGGAATAAGACCTCGGGAGGGAGTTCGACCCCACTGTAGCGGATTGTGGGTACAGGGCACCGCTGCCTCCCCGTCTAGCACGGCAAAATTTTTTTCATGATTCGGACTGTATAGATACAAAAATGGCGGAGAGAGCGGGATTCGAACCCGCGAGACGGGGTTTTTCCCCGTCTACTCGATTTCCAGTCGAGCGCCTTCGACCAACTCAGCCATCTCTCCACATCTAATGTCACAGAAGTCAGATGTCATATATAGATGTATAGATGTGTAAATGGCGGAGAGAGTGAGATTCGAACTCACGAGGCGGTATTGCCGCCCACTCGCTTTCGAGGCGAGCGCCTTCAACCTCTCGGCCATCTCTCCACACAGAGAATCCGTATATTAAAAATCTTCTATTATAAAATCTTCCAACCTGCAGATGAATTTTGTCGGGAATATAATTCAATCCGCTTTTTCTTGCGTTCTCCTGGCCCTGAAGAAATTTTTCAGGATTTCGCCGCACTCCCCCGCCAGCACCCCGGCCACCACTTCAGGCCGGTGGTTGAACCGCCCATCCGCTGGAAGGTTCAGAAGGCTTCCGCACGCCCCGGCTTTGGGGTCAAAAGCGCCGAAGACGAGCCTATCCAGCCTGGACAGGATCACCGCTCCGGCACACATGGGGCACGGCTCAAGAGTCACATAGAGACTGCAGCCGTTAAGTCTCCAGCTGCCGATAGCCTCGCAGGCCTTCCTTATAGCCAGGAGCTCCGCATGGGCCGTGGCATCCTGGCTGGTCTCCCGCAGGTTGTGAGCCCTGGCGATGATTTTACCGCCCATGGCCACCACCGCCCCGACGGGCACCTCATCCAGTTCAAAGGCCCTGCAGGCTTCCTTCAAAGCCTCCCGCATAAAATAAACATCGTCCAAAGCGACGTGTTCCCCGTGCATGTGTCACTACGTTCTTTCGATTTTGTCAAAAATATGGTGCGCCCGGGAGGACTCGAACCCCCGACACGCGGTTTAGGAAACCGCTGCTCTTTCCTCCTGAGCTACGGGCGCCCGCCGAGAAATGAGAGGTAAAAGATTTGTTTTGGCGCGCCTGGCAGGAGTCGAACCCACAGCCTTCTGATCCGTAGTCAGACGCTCTATCCAGTTGAGCTACAGGCGCATGAATGGCGGAGAGAGCGGGATTCGAACCCGCGACACGGATTTTAGGTCCGTGTAATCGCTTAGCAGGCGACCGCCTTCGACCTTCTCGGCCATCTCTCCGCAAATGGTATCGAAATCTGGGTTTCGGATGTCAGAATTCACATACCCGCTGGATTTGCGGGCGCGGCAAATCTTCTTCTGACTTCTCTCCGCTGACCTCCGCTTCTGACCTCCATAAATGGCGGAGGGGGTGGGATTCGAACCCACGGCTCTTTCGAGACACTGGTTTTCAAGACCAGCTCCTTAAACCACTCGGACACCCCTCCTACCGGTGACTATTTAAAAGTATAGCATATAAAAACACCATTTGTCAACCGGACGCAATTGCTTCAGTTTCGGCATCCACCGATATTTTACCCGCTTCAATTTTAAATCAAGAGGTTTACTTGCTTAATATAATATACATGATAATAGCAGCAAAATCAACCGGAAAATTCCGAAAGCGGAGCATTGATTTTGCAAAATAAGTTTGTTAAGATAAAAATGCATCTCAATATTATCTCAATACACATTATAAAACTTATTGAAACCGGAGGAATGGAATTGCATATTCATATAAACACGCCTTACATACCCCAGTGGCAGAGGAATTTGTTCCTCATCGCACTGGGAGTTTTTGTGGCGTCCATCGCCTTCAGCATCATCACGCCCTTTCTGCCGATTTTCCTGCTGCAGCTGGGCTTAAAGAACGATACATCCCTCTGGTCGGGCCTTATTTTTTCCATAAATTCCCTCACTTTCGGCTTAATGGCCCCCATTTGGGGCTCCATATCGGATCGCTACGGCAAAAAGCCCATGATGCTGCGGGCCGGCATAGGCATGGGCGTTACTTATTTTTTAATGTCAATGGTAAACAACCATATCCAGCTTTTCATACTAAGGGGCGTAAACGGCATCCTGTCGGGGTACATCCCCGCCGCCATTACCCTCGTGGCTTCCACCAGTCTCCCGGAAAACCTCAACTACAGTCTTGGAATAGTCCAGGCCGCCTCGGCCATTGGCAACATCACCGGCCCTCTGGTGGGCGGAGCCTCCGCAAAGCTGTTCGGCATAAGGGGGAGCATGATATTCACGGGAATGCTGCTGTGTCTGGCAGCCGTGCTGCCCTTTGCCGCCAGGGTAAAAGAGGAAGTCACCCCCGGGCACAGGACTTCCATCCTCGAAGATATAAGACGTGCCGTTCAAAACCGGCAACTTCTGCTGCTTTTTCTGGCCTGGCTTTTAATACAGGCCGCCCTCATGGCCGTCTACCCCACTCTGCCCCTGTTCATCGGCAAGATAACCGAAAAAGATGCCGAGCTTTACACCGGCATTGTGTTCTCCATAGTCGGCATTTCCACCGCCCTGGGAGCGCCGCTGGTGTCAAGAATCCGGAAAGTCCCGGTGGCAGCCATTTTCAAGTGGTCCCTTTTTTTCTGCGCTGTGCTCACCGCCCTACAGGGGCTGGCCGCTTCCATCTTTACTCTGGGCTTGCTGCGCTTCATGTTCGGGTTCTTCAACTCCGCCGTCACCGTGGCGGGCAACGTGCTGGTAGCCGAGAACAGCGAGAGGGATAACCAGGGCAGTTCTTTCGGAGTGCTGAACAGCATAATGTCCATCGGTTCCGTGCTGGGGCCCATTCTCGGGGGCTACCTGGGGGATCACATGGGTCTTTCCTACTCATTTTTCGGCGGGGCCGTGCTCCTGCTCCTCGCCTTTTTCCTTTCGACTTTTATCGAAAAAAGCGCGGGGGATTACGCGTAGCCGTTATAACCGTTAATAAACGTCCTCCCCCGCCTGGGTTTTCCACGAAATAATCTTTATATAGGTATCTGAAGACCCGGGAAGATAGTAACCGGGATCTTTTATTTTCCCGTTATAAATTACGGATATGTTGCCGCTGGCCGAAAAATTTCCGGCGAGAATGCTCCCTTTTATAACGATGTTACCGTGAATTTTTTCATTATGGTTTATGAATATACGGCCCGGCGTGTATATGGTGCCGTCTATATCAATGTTCCCCTGCTTTTTAATATCCACGTCGCCCTTTGTAATTATGGTCAGCACCTCGCCGGTGTCGCTGTAAACGCCGCCCTTTGTCAGATGCAGGTCCCCCGTCACGAAAAGCACACCTTTTCCGCTCAGGCTGCGGGCATAAACATCGCCGTCGACAAACAGTACCCCGTCCACCACTATTTCGTCGCCGGTGAGGTCGCCATCGATGTACTTACCTTCCCCCTCGCCGGCCTCATCATCTCCCCCTCCGGCCCCCGCCATCTCCCTGTATCTGTGTTCATCGAGGGGCGGGGGTTCTATATCTTCCGCAAAACTTTCGGCGCCGCCGGTTATGTTATCTTCACCGCGGATCTGGCCGGTGGCTCTCACATTGCCGTAAATCTTGGCATTCCCCTTTAAATCAAGATTTCCGTTCACATACACATCTCCCGTGATTTCCACGCTGCCTTTAAACTGCGTGTCCTGGAGATCCGAGTATACGTTGACCGCGTTGTAAAACGCCGGATGGGTGCGGGAAACGTCGGCGGTGACGGAAAGCCAGCTTTTGCTTTTGCCTGCAAAACCTGTCGACCGGATTTCCAGCGTGTCAAAATCCAGTTTGGTTATGTCAACACTGTATGAACCGTCTCCCAGGGCGTGGGATTTGCCCAGGAAACCCCGCCACACTGCCCCGGCCTTATAGTCCGGGTTTTCTTTCAACATCGAAAGCGTCTTTTGTATCCCGGCTTCCGCCAGGTAGTGGGCCTTCGTGCTGTCCCTGTAGTAGGAAGCCGTTTTTGTTTCTCCGGTAGCCATTTCCAGTATGCCCACCGCCAGGAGCATTAGGACGAGCACCGCAAAAAGCACTGCCACCAGTACGGCACCCTCCTGGCTTTTTTTATTTTTTAAATTATTATCAAACCGGTGCACCATAATTGCTCCTCCCGACAATTCCTAAATCCGGTAATGTTTAACCGGCTACGGCGGGCGCGGCGTTTTTCCCGCTGTAAAGCTGTAAACCTTTAATCATGCCGGATCGGGTCCTAAAATCCGGCACCTAGCGGCGTGAACATTCCCGGACCATTATGAGCCAGTCCCCCTGAAGGTCTCTGGCCCTGCCGGCCGGGCGAAACCCGTACTTTTCATACATGTTGACGGCGGGGGTGTTGTCCGGCCTCACTTCCAGTTTTATTTTCTTAATCCCCAGCGATTCCATATAATTTATGCCCGCCTCCAGCAGCTTCCTGCCGATCCCCCTGCCCTGGTGTTCCGGCTGAACCGCAATGGACAGGAGCTGCGCACAGGGAAGGGTAGACATCTCAAATTTCATGTAAAAAAGCTTGTTCCTTATAACCCTGAAAATGGTGGCCGGATTGAGGCCGTATGCCCCGAAAGCGGCCCTTGCGGCCATTTTCACAATAAATCCGGAAAAAACCGCTCTAAGCCAGAGCCTTTTAATATCGTCGGCCATCACGATGTACCCGCATACCTCATCGCCCGCCACCGCCACCATGAAGCCCTTGCCGAACACCGAATGAAGCAGGGTAAACATATCCCTGAAGGCCTTTTTTAATTTGGCGTTCACCGGTGCAAAAAAAGATATGCTGCTTTCAAAAGCCGAGCAGAAAATGTCCACAACGGCCTCAATATGCTGGATTGTCGCGGGGATTATTTTCATATCCCTGCTCCTCCGTCTCCATAAGCTCTGTAAGGAATATCATCTGGTCCACCGTAACAAACTCATATCCGCCGGCCCTGAGATTGTCTATGATTTCCGGGAGGGCTTTTACTGTAGACGAGCGGTTGCCCCCTTTAAATGTAACGATGTCCCCGCTGTCGTGCAGCAGGATTATGGACCCAGGCTTTACCCTGCCGGTCACATTGGCCACTATATTCTTCGGCGGCAGTTCGGCCCAGTCCATGGCCGAAACATCCCAGAGGACTATTGTATATCTTTCGTCTCTCAGCATTTTTGTCGCGTAGGAAGAGTACAAGCCTCTCGGCGGGCGAAAAAGGGTGGGCCTGATGCCGGTGGCATCTTCTATGGCCTTTTCCGCTTTTTTTATCTCTTCATAGGTAGCTCTGGCGGAAAGCGGTATCAGGCTTTTATGGGTATAGGTGTGGTTCCCGATGGAATGGCCCTCCCGCACAATCCTCCTTGCGATATCCGGATACGCCTCGACGTTTTTGCCTATGAGAAAAAACGTGGCGGGAACATTCTTTTCTTTTAATATATCCAGGATCTCGGGGGTATACACCGGGTCCGGCCCGTCGTCAAAGGTGAGCGCCACGTATTTAAAATGGTGAGGCCCGTGCCTTATGATGTCTTTTTGAACTCCGAATCCCTTGTAAACATATTTGTTGAAATATAACAGCAGCAGGAATCCCATTACCATTAGCCCGAAAGCCATTCGGGTAAAAAAAACGGGTTTTATCCTTTTTTCGAGGAACGAGGGCCAGAACTGGACGGCAAGCCCGGCAAATATTATGAAGGTTATGGCTATGAAGGAATCGCTCCGGAAAAACTTAAAGGACAGAGCCGGAACAAGAAAAGATGCAGTAAATACGGCATTGTCATAATCCTTTAACAATTTTAATATGAGCAAAAAGCTAAAAAGCAGCAGCAATCCCATAACAGGCGACATCAAAAAAACAATCCCCAGGGCCACCGCTTCGGCGGTATTCCCCCGGAATTTATAAAATAAGGGCCTGGTATGGCCCGCCAGCACTCCCGCCGATGCGAAAAGATACGAAAGGCCGGAATGAAGGTACAATCCCGACACCAGCAGCGTAAGATACCCTTTGGCAAAGTCCAGCAGATATTTTTTTCTTTCATCACCGACCATAAAATAACTGCCTATGACATAGGACAACGCCGCAATGATCCATAACCGGTACATAGAGGTTACTCCCCACAAGCAAGATTACCATTTTACCGCTTTATTTTATATTATCACATTCATATCCTATTTCAACCTTTTAATCTTAATAATTTGATACACGAAATAAAACCGGACTGTTTCACTATACTTTCTCTTATTGAATTTTATTGCTAAAATGAATTAGAAAAAGAAAATTTAAACTGAAATTTAAAGCATTAAGGTGATGTTATGGTAATCGGTGTTTTAACGGTGGAGATTTTTCTGGGGGAAAGCTTTTCTCTAAAAGACAAGAGACAGGTGGTAAAAAGCGTTATAGACAGACTGAAGAGCCGTTACAACATCTCGGTGGCGGAGGTGGAAAAGCAGGACGACATGCGGCGGGCGGTTATAGGCATAGCATGTCTGTCAAACAGCGGCGAGCACGTCAATAGCCAGCTGGACCATGTCATTGACTTTCTCGAATCCGACGGAAGGTTCGCAATAGAACATATCCAGAAGGAATTGCTATAAAGGCACACCAGACTGGCCCTTCTGGTGGACCGGGTTTTTAAAGACCGGTTTTTTCTATGCCCGCTTTAAAGAAAAAATTTATGCTGACACCTTATATACAGGTTCCCATATTTAAAATTATTTCATATTGTGTATTAGAAACCGAAAAGAAAAAGGAGGGTTAAGAGATGCCAAACAGGCTTTTTTATAATCTTTTTGCCACGGACGGCTTTATTTACCTGCCAACAGACCCCACGGGAACTGAGAAGCGTCAAAAAGTATATGTCTTCGGTTTTGCAGGCGGTCTTTTTAAAATCCAGCCGATTAATATTTTAGGCAAACCTGCAGGGCCGGAGATTATTGTAAACCCGGAATTTGACACAACCGTACCAGACAATCTCGAAGCTCTCAGGGGAAAGGCAGTCATCCCATCCCCAAGAATAGATATGGACGTGGGTGATGAACTCTACATTACCCTCACGAATCTGGGATTTTACCTCACCGACCCCCCCATCCTCGACGTTCATACGTTGCACGTTCACGGCGGACATGTGGCCAGCCAGGTTGACGGCGTCCCTGAAACCTCTTTCGGGGTGCCGGTAACTCCACCTGGTTCCCCGGCAATAAGTATAACCTACTACTTTAAACCCGAAAAACCGGGAACTTACTTCTATCACTGTCATCAGGAGGCTTCGGAACATGTCCAGATGGGGATGTATGGCGCATTAATCGTTTATCCTTCCATGTTAAGTTTAATCTCCTCCGGTATTTCGAAAAAATCATTTTCCGGGGAATGGCTGTACAGGGGCAGCCCCATAAGTCACATCCCACCCACCGCCACAAATAGAAATTTTGCCTACAACGACGTTAATTCTTACTACGACAGTGACTGGGTATTGCTCTTTTCCGATATAGATTCGGCATGGCATGATGCAGTTTACGCCCAGACGGATTTTAACCCTGTGGATTACAAACCAAATTACTGGCTGGTCAACGGCCGCGCCTTCCCCGACACCCTGCTGCCGACAAAAATACCCAAAGCCCTGGAACCGGATTTCGGTTACAGTATCCCGGACGGATATGATTGTTTCGTCAAAGTATCTACCGGAAATCCCTCGAAACACATTAGACCTGATAAGTTTCTTCTACGGATGATAAACATCGGTTATCAACCGGTACCGTTCCATGTTCACGGCTGGCACGGCATGATAGTGGGAAAGGACGCAAACCCGAGAACCGCGGGTGAAATGAACTTCACCACCCTGGTCGGCTCCGGCGAAAGTTATGATGTGATTTACTCCGCCGATGACAAGAGAAAGCTGTATGCTGATTATATCTTCTGCGGCAGGGCGGGTTTCCCATCTCTGAAACAGCAGGTTGCCACCGCCACCGCCCAATCTAAAGAAGCCGGCACCTTTATCCCGCCTTTCCCCAACGCTGATGATTTGTGGGCAAACATCCTCCTGAAGACGAGCTTTAATAAGGGTACGTTTATACCGCCTTATAACTGGAAAGCATGGAACTATGGTTCCCAGATGTCAGATAACTTTATGTATCCACAGTTTTACCTGGCTCACAACCACGATGATTACAAGGTCACCAATAACGGCTCATATCCGGGCGGGCAATTAATCTTCATTGAGACCGATTTCCCCGGCACCAACTATAAATCCGACCCTCCGGTCATAACCGAACCAGACCATGTATGCCGCATTCATCCAGGCAGAACCATGTCAAGCGGAATTATACATTATCCTGCAAACAGGAAATTTTGAATATAAATTTTGAACATTAACATCTATGGTTAAATCAAACAAAACATCTTCGCACCCGCACACGCTTTTTCTGTATATCATATCTTCACTTCAGTCTCTGCTTCAGCATTTCTTTGCTCTCACCATGTAATTTTTCTTCAATATCCACACTGCCGCCGGCATCCACAATACTGTATATAACGCCGTCTGCAAAATGCTGCCCGACACGGCGTAAAAGGGGACTCCCTTAAAGATAACATCCGCAAAGGGCCTCTGGAAATTGACCAGCGGCCAGAGCGCCTTTATAATCACCTGCAATGCCACCGGCATCTGGTCAAGAGGCCAGACGTATCCGCTGCTCACAAAAGTGGGGAGCGACAGCATAAAAGACATTTGATATACTTTCAGCCGGTCTTTAAGAAGCGATGCAAGGACAACCATCGGGCAGCTTACCGCAAAGACAAAGACGGTGCACATCAATAATACTGTGAGTAAATTCCCCCTCACCGGCACTTTGAAATATCTGTTCACGACAAGCAATGATATAAAGGTGGAGGAAATGGAAACCACCGAACAGGCAAGTATCTTTGAAGCCAGTTTCAAAAAGGTGTTCCCCTCCGCAAGATATGCGCCGTCGCTTACAACCGACACTCCCGCGCTGGACGCCATCACCTGCTGTAAAAAAACCGCCACAAAACCCAGCATGAGATAATTCATATACGTCAGGCGCGGGTCGTACAGCATCCTGTCGTTGAAATTGAACACCATCGCCATTTTTTCAGCCTGTCCGGGGGCGATACCTTTTGCCTGCAGCAGCTTTATCTGTGTGCCCGCAGCTACCGTCTGCACAATTGCCGCCGCTGCGGCATAGGCGTTGTTCCCTACAACCAGATTGGAGCCGTCCACCAGAATCATCACCTGAGAGGATTTTAAAGAAATAACGTCTTTATGAAAATCCGGCGGTATGTATATTCCTATTTGCGCCTTTCCCGAATCGATAAGGCATTTTAATTCTTCCCTGGATGCGGGATAGTATTTTACGTTAAACCTGTCGCTTTCGTCAAACTGGCTGACGACATACCTGCTCATCGAGGAATTGTCCTCGTCAAGCACCGCAGCCGGAATATCTTCCACGTAATCGTGAAGATAGATTCCGCCAAACAGTAATGTGAGGAATATGGGACCGCAGAACAGCACGACAATGAGAATAGGCTGCCTTATAAGCACTGAAAACTCTCGTTTAATCATGTCATAAAGCCGCATTTTCCCCTCCACCACCTGTTTGCGCCGATACTTCCATTTTTATCCTCGCCATGCCTATAAGCACTGAAAAGAGCGTCGTGACGGCAATAGCCCACTCAAGCCATGCCATATCACGGCCCATATAAGACAGGTTGGTTCCTTTTAAAAACATGTCCCTCAAATTGTCAGCGTAGTGGTAAAAAGGAATATAGCGGGCGAGCCTCTGGTAAATATCCGGCATTGCAATCACCGGCCATGTATAACCTACAAGGATGGTATCCGGCACAAACAGGACCGCCGCAGCCAGTGTGGAAAGCATCTCGTTTTTCACAAGGACGGAAATCAGCAGGCCGCATGAAGCTACGCTGAAAGAAAAAAGCAGACTCAACAATACGGCACCGGTGAAATTTCCTCTGAACGGGATGGAAAACACTTCCTTTTGAAGCATTACAGTCATCATAAGCGATAAAAATCCTGCCAATCCGTAAAAAGTTATTTTACCGGCTATATGCCCCGGTATTTCGGCAGGGTGCCCCTTAACTTCATTTTTGCGAAAGGCGGTTGACGCCATGAGAGCTATACCTGACTGCACTATGGCGGCGCCCAAACCTATGTTTAAAAAATTTTTATATCCCCTGGTGGGGTTATAAAGCGTCCTGTTGCTGAAACCAACGGCCAGGGCCATTTTTTCCGCCGTTTCCTGAGGAACATTCAATTTTGCCTCTATAAGTTTAATAAGCATACCTGTCTTTAATGTCATCAATATTTCTGAAGCCCTCGTCTTTGCTGCGCTGGCCATGGGCATGTGGCTGCCGTCGTAAATCATCAGGATTGTGGGGGATTTCATCTCCACCACATCTTTATGAAAATCCGGCGGGATGACCATGCCCACCCGCACCCTGTTTTCATTGAAAAGTTTTTCCATATCGCCCGGTGTGTTCAAAAAGTATTTTACTTTAAACGTCTCGTTGTCAGAAAACTCCTGCACGATCATCCTGCTGAGGGATGAATTGTCAAGGTCGCATACGGCCATGGGTATGTTCTTCAACTGGTTGCCGGAAAGCTCATATCCAAGCATTATATTTGTTAAAAGGGGGATGAGAAAAATTACAATAAAAATCATCTTCTCTTTTACGGCCAACTGCCATTCGAATTTTACCGAATTTATAAAACCTCTTGCCACGGCAGTCACCGCCCGTTCGGAAACTGTACAAAAGCCGTCATACCCGGCCTCAGCACTTTATCATTGTTTTCAAGCTCAATTTTCACACCGAACGACACAATGTCAAAAGACCCGTTGTCATTTGTGGCTCTCTTCACCGCAAAATCGGGCTTCTGGTTTACCCGGACGACTTTGCCCTTAAAAAGCCTGTCCGGAAACCCCGGCACCTTCACCCTGACCTCCTGACCCAGTGAAACCTTCTCGAGGTCGGTCTCCTTTACTTTTACCTCCACCCACGTATTTTTAAGATCCGTGACGGTCGCTATCGACATGCCCGTAGACACCAGCTCTCCGGCGTCGGCGTTTATTTCCGTGACCACCCCGTTTATCGGGGAGTAAATTTTCGTATCCTTCAGGTAGGCCCTTACCTCTTCCAGCCCGGCTTCTGCCTGTTCAAGCTTGCTCTTTGCAGCCTGTTCCATTGAAACGGCCTGGACCACCAGGGCCTGCGCCCCGCTTATATCCTCCTTCCTCGCCCCTTCCTTCGCCATGCTGAGCTGCTGGGCGGCGATTTCAAGCTGGGCCTTAACCTCGTCCCTCTTCTGCGCCGAAACCGCGCCTTTCTCGTAAAGCTTCTCGACTCTTTCGTATGTCTTTGCCATGAGGTCGTAATAAGCCTGGGCCTGGGCGATTTCCTGCTTCCTTGCGCCGTTTTCAGCCTTTTCAAGCGTGGCCCTTGCGGCCTCCACCTGACCCTTTGCCGCCTCATAGGAAGCCCTTGCCGCCTCCACCAGTGCCTTCGCCTGATCTTCTTTAGCCTTTAATTCGTCGCTCTGTATCTCCACCAGCAGGTCTCCAGCCTTAACTTCGTCTCCTTCCTGGACGTAAATTTTTGCTATCTTGCCCGGTATCTTACTGTTGATACTGACTTCCTGAGCTTCGACGGTCCCCTGAGATACAAGACCTTCATTTTCATTGAAATAAGAAGCGGCTGCCTCGTTTTTACCGGCGGAGTAACCGCATCCGGCTGTAAAAAATACGGCCATAATCAGCATTAATACCGCAAAACCCGCTCTATATTCAGCTTTATATTTGTATGTAAGCATCGTTTTCCCCACCCCATCAATACCTGAATTTGCCGATGTCGTTGTAGTATTTCATCCTGGCGAGGTTGTATCCGTAGGTGATTTCCACCACTTTTTCCTCCACGTCGGCCAGGTTTTCTTCTGCCGCTAAGACCTCGACAATTGTGCCCGATGCCGACTCCAGGTCGAGCTTTTTCAAGAGGCTGTTCTCAATGCCGTAGCCTTCATTGTATTTGAATCTTGCTATATCCACCACTTCTTTTGCCTCTTCAACCATAGACCTGGCGGTTTTCAGCATGTCGGCCGCACTCTGCATCGTCTCGTATGACTGCCTTATGGAACTTTCCACATCAAGTCTTGCCTTTTCAAGGTTAAGTTCCGCTTTCTCTTTCAGCAGCTTCGCTTCCCTGTACTGGAAGGTGTTTTCCGGATAAGTTTTTTTCGTTGCTTCAAAGTTCAAATTATATACTATAACCTGCCCAAATGCCTGCTTTATCTCCAGCCTGTTTTTCATGCCGCTCAAAAGCCCCTGCTCAAGGTCTTCCTGCTGCGGCTCCTCGGCCAGCGCATCTTTAAGCTCTATCACTGTATCCTGGGGAACGTTCAAATTCTTTTTAAGCTCTGTGAATGCATTGTTCAGGTTCTCCTGCGCCTGCCGGTATTCTATCTGAGTTTTTTTATAGTAAAGCTCGGCTAGAAGCATGTCATCCTTTGCCTTCATGCCTTTTTCATAGCTTTCTTTTGTAAGGTTGAACTGCTCCTGAGCCCTTTTCACCGCCTTATCTTTAACTTCCAGCATCTTCTTCGCCTTTAAAACATCGTAATAGCTTTTCTGAATGAGAAGGGCAACCTGATTTTTATATATGTCGTACGACGCCCTGGTGACTTCGTCTGACACTTCCGCCATGGTGGTCATGATATCGCGGGTGGAATTGATATCCAGAGACTTGAGGCTTTCGAAATTCAGTTTTTCCGAGAATTCGGCCCCCGCCTCTTCCAGAGCGCTGTCGATTTTTGAAATCCCCTGTTCAAGTTCTTTTCTTGCGCTGTCTATTTGACTTTGAATTCCTTCTATTATCTGTTTTTTCATGTCTTCGGGGAGCGGCAGGCTGTTTATATTCGTCCCCTTCTTTATCACCGTGCCGTCGGGAAGGGTGACATCCACAGGAGCATATCCCATATTAAGCACAGACTGCGCCTGACTTAATTCTTCTCTTCCCTCACTTATCCTTTTGTCCGCGTCTTTTAGCTTTTTGCTCTGATAGCGGGCCCTGTCAAGGTTTAAATCGCTGATATCTATCTGATTCTGCACCTGTTTTAAGGCTATGCTGTTGTTTATGCCGAGCCTCACTGCATCTTCAATGGAAAGCTCCAGAACCCCCTCTTTTTCCGCCTGGCTCCGGCCATCAGCCGGCTCCGTCCCGGCTTCGCCCTTGCTTTGAGGAGCATCTTTGGCAAAACCAACGGTTCCCGCAGATAGTGTAAGAATCAGGCACAATATTACCGCCATGTATCTTGAAAGCCGCATATCATGCATCCTCCCGCTTGTTAAAACTCAACAAGACCTTTCTGCAATTTTCTCAAAACATTTATCATACAGTTCTTCTCATTCTCATCCAGTATTTCCATGATTTTTTCCGTCCATTCCCTGTATTTCTCGATTATGTTTACGGTAAACTCCCTTCCCTTGCCCGTCATGACTGCTTTTATGATTCTCCTGTCGCCGTCGTCCCTCACTCTCTTAACAAAACCCTGCTTTTCAAGGCGGTCCACCATCCCCGTGATGTTGCTTTTTGTGACAAGCATTTTTTCTCCCAGCTCGGACAGCATCAAACCTTTATCACCTTCCCTGTACAAAAGCACCAGCATATTAAATTTGGCATTGGAAATGCCGTATTGTTGAAAGCATCTGTTAAAAATCTCATCCAGCATATCATGAGTCTTCTTTAGCTCAATCACCATTCTGCTGCCTATCTCACTGACCCATGTATAACTTTCAGACAGCTTTTGAAGCTTACTCATCCTCATCCCCTTCAGACAAAGCATATTATAAATATTATAATCCCTTACAATTCATATGTAAATAATTTATATATTAACTATTTATGAACAAATAAACTTTTTAATCTTCATTCCAAGCATATCGGCCGCCATCTCGACCTCCGGCCAGAGGCGGCTTTTTTTACTTAAGGGACAACAAACCCCGGGAGCATACCATCGCGCATGACAAGTTTTTGGTCACGGCCTTTCTCTCCGGCCTGTTTGCAAGTCAAACCCCGTTTTTTAAGACAGTAAAGAATAATTTTACAGGATTGCGTAAAAATAAAATGAGAGAACTTTCGGAGGTGAAATTATGAAGATTAAACTAACACCCCATGAAGCCCTGGAGGTCCATGAACTCCTGTCCACAAAAACCCTTTGTATGCAAAAGTCCATTACCTACCTCGACGCGACTGACGACCCGGATCTGAAAGACCTCATAAAGACCGGCCTGATTGAAGGAAGATTAATGGTTACCGAACTGCAAGACACCTTGAGTTAATACAGGCATCCTATTTGTAAAGGAGGGATCCCTATGCTCGACGACAGAACCATTACAATGGATCTTCTGACGGCGGCGAAAGAAGAGGTGAACGCTTACGCCCGGGCATGCAACGAGACCGCATCTCCGGAACTCAGGGACATACTTGCCAAACAACTTCAGATGGCCCAGAAAGCCCAGGAGAGGATTTTCAACTTTGCCAAAAAGGCGGGTTATTACGACCCGTATGCGGCACCGGAACAGATGCTTTCGAACGATATGCAGCAGGCGAATAAAATAATCCAGCAAATAACGTGGCTGAAATGATTCCGGCAGCTAACGTTGCAATTTTTCCGCTTTCGGTCTTTATTAAAAAGGAGGAGCTTTTAAGCTCCTCCTAAGTCTCATTGCCATATTGTTTAAACCCATTTTACCTCATCCCACAGGACGAGTTTTTGGCCAAGGCCTTTCTCTCTGGCCTGTTTGTACAGGTAATCCCCGATCATTATGTCAAGGCACCCCATGCCCCGGGAGCTGAACATGGTCGTTTCTCCGTCATTTTCCCTGCCGGGCCTTCTGCCGCATACCACATCTTTCAGGAGCGTGATGTCGCTTTCCTTGAGGTCGCCGTCCTCCACCATCCGGGTCAGCACGGAATGAGGGTTCTCCTTCATCTGCGCCCAGCTGTCCACCACTATTTTATCCATCTTGCTTACAACCCCGGGTTCCACCTCAAAGGAGCTCATCTGGATAACCATACAGCCAGGTTTGACCCAGTCGCTTTTTACAAACGGCTTTCTGCTGGTGGTCATGGTGGCAATCACATCGGCGCCGGAGACGGCCTTCTCGACATTGGCCGTGGGTAAGACTTCTATCTGGCCTTCAAATTCCGCCGCAAGATTTCTGGCCTTTTCAAGATTGAGGTCGCACAGCCTTATCTTTTTCAGCCCGGGCAGCACTTGTTTCAGGGCCATTATCATCGTGCGGCCTATGACGCCGGCACCGACGCAGCCAGCCACTTCAGCATCTTTGCGTGCAAGGTATTTCGCGGCAACTCCCGCCGCGGCGGCGGTCCTCATGGCGGTTATCACCATGCCGTCCATTACCGCCACCGGCAGCACAGTCTCGGTGTCGCTCAGGATAACCATATCTATTCCCATGGGAAGACGGCCGCCTTTCATGTTTGCCGTGGACTCGGCGGCCCACTTGACACCCGCGCGGTTTACATCACCTCCGATGTAAACCGGCATCGAGAAAAAGCGGGACGCCCAATTGTCTTTATCGGGCACGCCTATCTCAGTCTTGGGAGGGTTTTTCACCTGACCCATGCCGTCGAGATAAAATGCCTTTTCCACAAGTTCAAGGATTTTCTTCATATCCATGACCCCGGCGGCTATTAGGTCTTCCTGCTTTAAAAAAAGTATCTCCGGTTTCATCGACCGACCCCCTGCTTCTGTTGTTATTTTGTTTTTAGCTGTTTCACCGCTGCAGGCATTGCTAAAATAGTAAGGTCTTCTTAAAACTCTACTTTACAACAGGCGAAAAAACGCAGTAGAGCAATATCTCCCTGTCCGTGTCATTTATGATGCCGTGCTCGCTGCCGGCGGGTGCGTTCACCAGTTCCCCTTTGCCGACTCTTCGCCTTTCACCGTTTACCAGGACGCTGCCCTCCCCTTCCAGAAAATAAAAGGTCTCCTGGTTTTTGTGGGTATGGGGTAAGATTTCCCCGCCGGGCATTATCTTTGCAACCCTTATCACCACATGCTCATTTTCCCTCTCATCCAGAAGGGTGTTCAGGTAAACCTCCCGGTGAGCGGGGTTTTTTACCCACCCGTCGTCTCTGAGATTTTTCACTACGGCTTCCATGCATTCTCGCCCCCGTAATATTATTTTTTATTCAATGGGACTTAGTGGTAAAAATTCACGTAATCATATTATTCAACGCCCGCGGGCTAAAATCCTTTTTTTATTCAATACTGTCATAAAGCACAATAACTTTTTAGCCTGGTTACATCATCAGGCTTGCGGTATGCCGCCTTGGGGGCTGCATTGCACGCTTTTGCAGGTCAGACTCCGTTTTGAAAACAATAAAGAATAATTTTACAGATGGCGAAGAAAGCCCAGGACCAGAAAGCCCAGGAGAGGATTTTCAACTTTGCCAAAAAGGCGGGTTATTACGACCCGTATGGGCACCGGAACAGATGCTTTCATCCAACCAGCCAATTAGGTTCCTTCACATCTTTACACGTATCATAAAGCACAACAGGATCTAAATCAATGCACTCATATAACTCATAAATTCACCCCCATTATTGAAGCGGTGCAATTTTTTTAAGCTCTTTATTGTTCAAAGCATTTTCCCAGTTTTGCAATAACAAATAAAAATCATAAACGACATAACCAACCGTATTAAAATCCTGGGCATAAACGCTTCTATAGAAGCCGCCAGAGCCGGAGAACACGGCAGCGGCTTTAAGGTCGTAGCCGATGAAATCGGCAAACTCACCGCCTCCAGCAAAAACGCCACCTCAGATATCACCGCCATCATAGAAAACATGAAGAGCGACATCGGCAATCTGTCCGAAATCACCCGCACTCTGGACGAAATCTGCAAAAAACAGATCGAAATTGCCGCCGCGCTGGAGGATCACAACAGGAAAATGGAGAATGTATTAATCAACGGTTGACGGAAAAGCAGCCGCGCAATAGGAACAACAAACCCCGGGAGCATACCCGGGGTTTGTTATAAAAAAACATTTTATTACTTTCCTCAATTTTTTGTTCATTTTAAACCCATAGTTCTTTCATTATTTTCTTTATTACCTTATCATCTTGATTTTTGTCTTCTTGGGTGTATTCACCCCATGGTATATCCTGTTCCTTCAATATTTCTATAAAATCAGTTAATGTTTCACCAGCAAGTTCGGCAGCTTTTGCGAGAGATACTGTTTTATTTATATATAGGTTTATGGCTAGTGACACCTGAGTTTTTTTCTCTATTGAATTGCCATTTATCTTGTCTAGAGGCATAAATTCTTCATGTAAGCCCTATAATTGATCCTATTATTGGTAAACTATTCTACAGAGGCTTACGAAACTTAAGATGGACAAAAAATTATTTGCACTCCCGAAAATACTTTTTTACATCTTCAAGCTTTTCTATGGTAAATATATCGTCAAGGATTTTCTCCAGTACCTCTTTTTCTGCCTTAAAAATATTTACCTCGGTCTCTTTTGATAAAGGTCCAAATTTCTTTTTCAGAAGCCGTATTGCTGTTTCCGCTTTACCTTCTTTTAATCCTTCTTCTTTACCTTCACGCAATCCCTTTTTTTTGCCTTCTTCCAGAATTGATTTGTAGATTGATGATTCTTCAAGATTCAGCATTCTTACCACCTCCTCAAAGGCTCTTTTAACCTCTTGTTCATCGAACATAAGTCCTGAAAAAATCTCAGCATAAAAGGCTATGTCTTTCTTCCTGTTTATGTTTATAGGCGTTTTAAGTATTACATCAGCACATTCTTTTATATATTTTTCCCCTTGTTTTTGTCTTCTATTTCTATCTACCAGAGGTAAGAGTGAATATAGATCGTAGAATCCTGTATCGATTATTTCTTCAAATTTAATATCCCCAACGTCTATTAGTTTGTAGCTGTAATCCAGCCTGTTTGTATCTTCAAATTCATATTTCAATTTTTCCTGCATTCTGGGTTCTTTTTTACCCATGTATATTACTATCTGGTATGGGGGAACATCATATTTTTCCATGATTTCTAAAGAGTATCTGAGCATTCTAAATGGTATTTTGTTGTCATTATCTGATTGGAATTCTATATGTACCAACATATTACCGGTTTCGGTCTGGCATTTGAATATCATATCGCTTTCTCTTTTTTCTACTGTTGTGAATTCCAGGTTGAGTTCTTCTATCTTCTTTAGTTTCAATCTTAAGAAATATTCTATTATGTCATCTGCCAAACTGGAGAATATGTGTTTTATGGTTATGTCATATTGGCCCAACTTACCACTTCTCCCTGCCTTGATTATACATTATCTTGTTTTTAACTTCAATAATACTATTTTCCTTCATGCATCGCTTTCTTTGCCTTTGAAATCCAGTCTTGATAACGACCGCTGTCAACCATAAAGAGCGACTCCTTTCTGATTTATCAAGTGAGCAAAAGCTCCCGGATCGTTTTTTGCTTTATCCCATTCTTCCGGAGTATAAACCACAATGTCGAAGGGTTTTCGGCTGTCAATCTCCGAATATAATTCTGTTAATAGAGCTCTTTTGTCCGATGTGTTAATAATAATGCATAAATCTATATCGCTTCCCGGTTTAGCTGTCCCGCTCGCTTGAGAACCGAATAATATAATTTTATCAGGTTGAAATTTGTTTATTATTTGCTTTTTTATATTCTCAATTTCTTCATAATCCGTCATAACAATCAACCTTTGTTAATGCATGATTTATTTATATACTATCATTTTTCCATGGTTAAATCAAACAAAACATCTCTGGCAAGGATGTTTTTTAAAAGTCTCACTGCAAAAACTCGTCCATGCCGGGCACACAAAAAGGAGGAGCTTTTAAACTCCTCCTATAGTATCAGCACGTGTATCATCCGCCGAATCCCAAGAGGCTTCTCAAAATGAAAACAAAAGTTGTCAACAATCCCATCCCCTTGATACCCATGACTCAACATGAATGTATGATATTAAAAGTTTTTTCTGATGTATTCACAATACATGAATGTGTGGAGGTTCAGTTCCTTCATTGCTGAAAAAGAAAAATCTATATTTACCTTCTTTAAGAACTGTTGGCATCATTTTTCTCCTTTATAATTCAAAGAGGATAAAAAATCGTGACTTCAACGTTTTTATAATATTATTTATAAAATATTTTGTAAATATGTGATATTAATCGGTTTATAAAAAAGTTAATGCCTTGTAATTTAACAAGCATTTTTTTTCCCTGTTCCGATGCTTTTGTAGCTCAATAAAAAAGGATTTCACTGATTAATGTCGAATTTTTTATGTTGTGATTCACTAGCGTTGCATAAATAAAAAATTCATTTGTCAACCATAAAACAGCAAAGAAAATTAAATAAAACTGAAGAAAA
>NZ_JBJYKD010000018.1:0-58366 GCF_049310025.1 Thermorhabdus hydrogeniformans
TCTTTTTTACAAAAAGTGAGCTAAATATTTTCCATTTTGTTATTTTTAGGTACTTGACTTTTTACCGCAGGACTTATTAAAAACAAAACTACTCATTTTGATAAAACTTTTTAATAAGCTTTCCACCATGTTTTTTCAAATACCGTAATCCAATTTCCCTTGCACCTATTGCTGTTGACATCCCGACAGCGTTATCATCAAGCACGATGATTTCTTCTTTTATGTCAGATTGAGTTGATAGTAGGTGATATAAAGCTAACCTTAAAGGAGCAGGTCCACCTATTACTATTTTTTCATCTCCCTTTACACTACAGGCGAGACTATTTTTTATAGCAATTAGATCCTGGCCTAAAACAACTCCTAGAAGGAAATTTGCTCTTTTGTTCTCATCTATGGGAAGAAATTGGCTCATTACTCTAATTGAAAAACAGCCTCTGGTTAAACCCACCTTATGTGATATAGCGGCACCCTTTAGAATATATTCTTTGTCTATTTGAGTTATAAGGTTTTGAGGAATAGAATCGGCGAGGATTGTCTTTGTAGCCAGAACATTGAATATTTCACCCGCCATGGTAGTCATGCAACTAACAATTTGATTATATCTATCTACTTTAATAATCTTTGTGTGAGACCCCGGCAATATCATAATAAGTGGACCATTTAACGATTTGATTTTGAGAATTCCCAAGGTCTCCGTTTCCTCGCCTCGCATAATATCCATAGCTTCTAAGTTTTCGAAACTATCACCATTATAATTTAAGCAATTATTTTTAACTCCTGGTATAAAAAGAATGGGAATCTCCATCAGCTTGGGAATAATCGCCATTTGACTGGCTTCAACAAGTCCTTCTAAACCTATGGGAGTTTTAACATGAGGTATCTCATAGATTCCCAAATTTGAAGTTATCATGCCTGATGCAACTACCATTTGTAAATCCTTTGGTCCTACACCGGCCATATCTAAAGTGTCTCTTATTGCTTTAGAAAGGCCTTCCAGAAATTTCGTCTTGCTTTTGCTCACGGCATAACAGCGAACTCCAATAGGATGAGTTGATTGTACAATGACATTTTTGTCATCTAGTATACATACCCTGGTATTGGTTGTACCTCCGTCAATAGTCATTATTAGCAACGAATATCATCCTTCCGACAAATAACAAACATTAATTTATCTGATGAACTAGCTCATTAAATTTCCTGGCTAATTCCTTCAACTCTAACCAATTTTCGGCATAAATTAATTCTCTAGAGATTAATGAGGAACCCACTCCCAGCACATTGGCCCCCGCTTGCAGGAATGCACGCCCATTTTCAAGTGTTATTCCACCCACAGCAGCTAACGGTATTTCAGGCATCGGTCCCTGTAAATCTTTAAAATATGAGGCTCCCAGGGTGTTCGCCGGAAATACTTTTATAATGTCAGCTCCAAGGTAATAAGCCTGAAATATTTCCGTAGGCGAAAAAGCTCCTGGTATAACAGTAATATCTAAATCGTTGCAAACTTCAATTACTTCAGGCAGCATTATCGGTGTAACTATAAACCTGGCCCCCGCTTCGATAGCCTGTCCTGCAGCTTTCGCCGAAGTAACTGTCCCACCTCCAATCAACATGCAATCGCAGAAATTTTTATGTAGTAGTTTTATTAAATTAATTGAATCATCAGTATTTAATGTTATCTCCGCAACTTTTATCCCAGCCTCTAGTATAGTTTCTATTGTCTTAAAAAGATGTTTTTGAGGAATTCTCCTTATAATGGCTATTAACTTTTCATCCAGGATAAATTGTCGGACTTCCTCTTTTGTGAATTGCTTCATAAATTCCATCCTCCAAAAAATATGTTGCTTATTATGCATCTTGGTTGCATTTAATCAAAAAATAAAATTATAGGTCAGAGGCCCCTAATAAGCTACTGAGCGTTTTCGCCGCATTTATTACATCGTTGGCATATTCTTCAATATTTTTTTCTCCCAAAGTTATAGCAACTGCAGCAAGACTTATACTCCCTATCACTTCGTTATGATAATTAAAAATCGGCGCTCCGACACAACGTATTCCTTTTTCATGTTCTTCTAAATCCAGAGCATAACCTTTATTTCTGATTTGCTCTATTTCAGCAATTAAGCGCTCGGGCTCAGAGATTGTATTATTTGTAAACTTTTTAAGCTTTACACATCGTAAAAAATCTTTGATTTCATTTTCTTTCAAAAAGGCTAGAATAGCCTTTCCTAAACCAGTACAGTAAAGTGGTGCCCGCCTTCCTATCATAGAGTACATTTGAATTGGATTTTTACCGGTAATTTTATCTATATAAACAACTTCATATAAATCGCGCAATCCCAAGTGTACCGTAAGTCCTGTTTGATCTCTTAGATTCTCAAGTATATTTCTTGCATGTGTTCTGATATCTAACTGGTCAATTAACTTACTACCAATAGAAAATACCTTCATTGTTAAATGATATCTTTTAGTTATATCCGATTGCCTCGCATAACCTCCTTCAACTAATGTTTCTATTAATCTGAAAGCGGTACTTCTGTTTACCCCCAGTTCCCTAGCTATTTCAGCAGCTGTAACACCATCTTTGCTTGCTGCAAGGCGTTCAAGTATATATAGAGCACGTTTAACAGATTGGATCCCTTCTGACAACATAATCACCTATATATGTTGATTATTATTCAACATTGTTTACTCTCCAGTTTAGTTTCATAATTCGACATCTTTTTTTAAATTCCTTCTTTAATCTCAATTTTTTCTTTTAACATGGAAACTAAAACATTTATTTTTTAATTAAACATTTGCTGTCTTTATGGTTTTGAATACAATGCATGTAGCAAGTAGTATATAAACATCCATCTATCGAGAGTTTGAGTATAGAAATTCCAAGAAGCGGGCAATTAGAATAATATTTGGATTTTACATCAAAGTATGTAACCGTCACCACTTTTACTGAAACACAATATACTGTTATTAGCTCAAAAGAAACATTTTATCAAGGAGGATCGATTGTTTATGGTGGAAAATGAAAACAAGCTTTCAATAGAAGACCTTCAAAAGTATTTCGACAAAAAAGAGGAAGAAGGTCAGACTCATAACCACGAATTTCTGGGCAGCACCCAGCTGGCTGAAAACGACGACGAAGAAGTCGAGGAGCACAACCACCGTTTTGCCGGCCTCACCAGCCAAGTCATCCCTAAGGGCAAAAGTCATATCCACGCCATTTTAACCACCACCGATTTCTACGAGAATCACTTACATGAAGTAGGGGTGCTGACAGGTCTGGCCATTGATGTCGGCAACGGCAAACATGTACACTTCGCCGAAGGGACCACCACCGAGAGCGCCGGACATACACACGACTTCATGTTCGCCACATTAATTGAAGATCCCATTTCTGAAGAAGATAATAATCATAAGCATGAATATATCGAGTAAAATGGAGCGATTATTTCCGGTCCTCTCACACCACCATGCGTACCGTTCGGTATATAACTGTTCAACAAACTTGACGAATTTCATGATATTTCTTCACTAGACTTATGAGCCCTCGCTTTGCCAAAAGGCATTGATGAGGGCTCTTTTTAATGAATCCCCTACCATCCGCCAGTAAGCCTTTCGATGGCTATTCAATTCATAAATAACTCATTTGGGAAGTTGCGTCAAAACTCATTTTTAATCAGTTAGCTTTGAAAAACGCAAGTTTAAATCTTATCCCTTTTTCACTGGACTTTTTAGCTATGAAGATGCAGGTTTTTTGTGGGTTTGAGAATGTTTAGCAGAGTTTCAGAATTTATCTCAAAATAAGATATTAGAGCACTCTACCGGAGTTGCAGGCGTTGCGGTCAAAAAGAGATGCATTCCGGGCCAACCTCCACTACGCCATCAAGCAGGAGGAATCCTACCGCGAGAAGTTTTGAGGACGTCGACGAACTGGCGGAGCTGCAGATGCTGGAGCAAAGGCTAAGGGTGAAACTGCCAGCGGAAAAACCGATATGGTAGGCGAACTGGCAATAGGCTGATATAGCCTGGATAAAGAGGATAACCTACCAACCAGGAGCAGGACCGGCTGGCAAACACCGGAAGGTTGGAAAAAAGGTGCTGGAAGCAGCTAACAATTATAATTTGAAAACCAAGTTGGTAGTCCACCTGACTGACGGTGTCGGCACCATTTCTTCTCTGTTAAAAGATGAGTCTGTCATAACCAGCGCGGTTAATGGTATAATGAGGAAAAGTGGTGCTTTACCATGGAGTAAACCTGGATTTCGAGGGCTTGGATTACCAAGATGACGGCGAGCAACTAAGAATGGTGCATAACAGCTTTACCAAGTTCGGCCGGCTCTTAGCAGAGCAGGTTGAAGCTGCTAATCTCATCCTGACCCTCACTCTCCACGCTCCTAACAGCGCCTATCAGGGTTACGATTACAAGGCGCTGGGAGAGATTGCTGACCGGATTATCATCATGGCCTACGACTACGGCTCCACGCCGGAGCCGGTAAGCCTTGTCACGCAAGCTGTGGAGATGGCCAAGGCTCTTGTCCCGCCGGAAAAACTGGTATTCGGTATTTCTGCTCCTACGGAAACACCGGAAAGCATTCTAACCAAATTGGGTATCGCTAAGCGGTACAGACTTAACGGTACCGCCGTCTGGCGGTTGGGTCTGGTAACAGGTGAGATGTGGGATGCGTTGAGGGCTACCGTAATACCGAAGAGGTGACGTTGGTAAGGTTCAGTTTACCAAGTAATGTTATGGCGGCTCAACCAATTGATGTAACTCTTAATGGTGAGCATCTTCAATTTGATGTTCCACCGATTCTTGAGAACGTGCGGGTGCTAGTGCCACTTCGAGTTATCTTTGAAGCTTTAGGAGCAACTGTAAATTGGGATGGCACTACTGGTACAGTGATAGCAACTAAAAAGACTGCTACTATTAAACTAATCGTGGGAGATAAGACGGCTTACAGGAACGGTTCCTCATTAGAACTTGACGTTCCCGCTAAAGTAGTCAACAGGAGAACGTTGGTACCTGTGAGGTTTGTTTCAGAGGCATTAGGTACTGAAGTGGAGTGGGATACTCAAAATCGAATGGTGAGGATAAATCAAAAAAACGAACTAGAATTACAAGCGATAGAACAAGTGAAGAAAAATCTCTCATTGCTTGACAGGGCTGTAAGTTTAGGGGTTACTGACGAGGAATGGGAAGGCGTTCTTTCCCGAGCCGCCATAAACAGTGGTTATGGAATTGATGCCAGGGTGTTCAAACCGATGCCTGGTTTAGTAGGCTCTTCGGGTCGTTCTGTAACAGATGTAGTTATTATAAGCTCTAAGACCCTCAGTACCCAACTTAACAGTTCTGCCAAAATAATGGTTATTTAAATCATCACTTGCGTTCTTGCTTGCTACTGTTCGAACGTAATAGTTGAGATTTCCTGTTCCAGAATAGCGTACTACGGTAAATTCAAACAAGAAACCAACCAAGTATCCATTCGGCAGATCATATGCTTCAATTAAACCGACACTCTGACCAAAGCGGTTATCGATAGGAGTTATAGTATCAAGAGTTCCTCCAAGACCCCCTTTTGCCAAACATTATCCGACATAGGTAATATATTGTGAGCTATTGTTAGTAGAGCGTCTTTCACGTTTAACATTCTGCAACTCAATAGTATTTGTTGAAGACAAGTTCTGCACTGTAAGGCCGACTTTGATTGTCACCGGTATTGTTGAGATGCCAGCCAAATACTCTATGAAGTACAGTCGTATTGGAGGTGTTAACGTAATCATGCCATAAGGTTCCCCTTGTTACATTAAAAGTTGTGCTATTAAGCGTTTCGGGGTTATCACTGACCATAAGTCTTCGAGACCCACTTAGGGAAGCTGACTGAATATTAGTAGGTGTTATGACACTCATTTGTCCAGAAGTCAAGTCACTTTGGGTACATGCCATTGAAAATCCCCCTTCGAAAATATAATTCTCATTCTTCCTGATGCCGTGTTTTAGCGGCATGAAGGACTTCTAAAAATTTTGAGCAAAATGTTTCCTCAACCTGCTCAACGCCCGTTCTTTCATCTGATGCACTGCAGGTTGTGACACCCCAAGTTCCTTGGCTACCTCCTGCTCTGTGCGTCCCTCCCGAACCGTTGCCTTGATAACCTTTTGCTGCCGTGAAGTCAGCAACGAGAGGGCTTGCTGGAGGAATATCGCGTCCTCTACTTCGGCCAAGCCGTCATCCGTGGCAGCCACAGTATCCAGGTTTTTTGTGGGTTTGAGGGGTTTGTTTTTCAATGGAAACTACTAAATTATACATCTGCCGATTTTCGGGCTTTTGAATGCAAAACATTTGTTAAGTCTATGTGTTAATACCTGTATTTTAAACATAATGCATTCGGCCCAATTTTGGTCTTAATTCTCCGAAAAATTTTTTAGTACTTACCGCAACATTTTCTGTTTGTATTTTATCTCAATTTTTCTTATTTTCTCCTGTTATTGTTATGCTATAGATTTTTAAAAATACAATTGCTATAATAAATATAGATTTTATATGGAATGATTCTTGCTACGAGTCATGCAATGAATTTTTAAGATTTTTTAGACGGGAGGGGAGAGCTACATTTGAAAAAAAATTGATATTTTTTATAAAATAGACTACAATAAATAAAGGAGGAAGATTAAGTGGAAAAAAAGAAAGGGCTTTCAAAGCAGGCTTACAGTGTTGCTCCCGGCGAGGAATACGTACCGTACATCCCGGCGGAGCAATCCATGGCCGAGTTCACGACATTTTCATTCCTGCTCGGTATCATTCTTGCCGTAATTTTCGGTGCCGCCAACGCATACCTGGGGCTCAGAGTGGGTATGACCGTAAGCGCCTCCATACCCGCGGCGGTAGTTTCAATGGGAATAATCAGGGGCATACTGAAGAGGGATTCCATTCTGGAAAATAACATTGTTCAGACCATCGCATCCGCGGGAGAATCCCTGGCAGCGGGGGTTATCTTCACCATCCCGGCCCTCTTCCTGTGGAAGACAAACCCCAGCATAATGAGGGTTTCCACCATAGCCATTATCGGCGGGATCCTGGGAGTTCTCATGATGATACCCCTCCGCCGCTTCCTGATAGTCAGGGAACACGGCGTGCTTCCGTACCCCGAGGGCACAGCGTGTGCGGAGGTTCTGGTCGCCGGTGAGGTCGGCGGAGTAAGCGCAAAGACCGTTTTTGAAGGGCTCGGCATCGGTGCACTCTATAAACTGCTGGCCGACGGGCTGAAGCTTTTCCCGTCGGAAATTGAATGGAAAATACCGGGTTACAAAGGGGCCGCCATCGGCGGAGACATCCTGCCGGCCCTTTTAGGCGTGGGATTTATAATCGGCCCCACCATTTCGGCATACATGCTGGCTGGTGCCGTGTTGGGATGGTTCGCCTTTATACCCCTTATTTCTCACCTCGGCAATTACATTCCCCAGGCCATTTATCCGGCTTCGGTACCCATATCCGAACTCGATCACTGGGGTATATGGAGCAATTACCTGCGGTATATAGGCGCCGGTGCGGTGACCTTTGGAGGTTTTATCAGCCTGGTCAAGGCGCTGCCAACCATAGTAAACGCCTTTACTCAATCCATTTCCGGGTTCAGCGTGAAAAACGAAAGCGGCTCGCAGCTCCGCACAAATGAAGACCTGCCCATGAAATGGGTTTTGCTTGGCGTCTTGATCCTTATTATCGCGATTGCGTTTTCTCCGCTTATTCCCGTGGGAGTGCTGGGCGCGATACTCATCGTCATCTTTGGCTTTTTCTTCGTCACCGTATCTTCGCGCATTGTGGGCATAGTGGGAAGTTCTTCCAATCCGGTATCCGGCATGACCATAGCCACCCTGCTCTTCACCACCATATTGTTTAAGGTGACCGGGTTCAGCGGCATTGAAGGTATGATTGCCGCCATATCCGTGGGCGGCGTTATCTGCGTGGCCGCGGCCATAGCCGGCGATACATCCCAGGACCTGAAGACCGGCTTCCTGGTGGGGGCCACTCCCAAGCTCCAGCAGATTGGCGAACTGGTGGGAGTCATAGCTTCCGGTCTGGTTATCGGCTGGATTCTCATAATGCTGAACAATGCATACGGCTTTGGCAGCAAAGATATTCCCGCTCCTCAGGCCACTCTGATGAAAATGGTCATCGAGGGCATCATGAACGGCAATCTGCCCTGGCCTCTGGTTTTCGTTGGCTTTGGCTCGGCGGCGGTGATAGAACTGTTCGGCATCGCCTCACTGCCATTTGCCATCGGCCTTTACCTGCCCATCCACCTGAGCACGCCCATAATGCTCGGGGGTTTGATAAGGGGCATCCTCGAGAGGAGTGAAAAATCCGGGGAAGTATTGAAGCAGAAAGTTGAAAAGGGAATACTTTATTCTTCGGGTCTCATAGCCGGTGAGGGCATTATGGGAATTCTCATCGCCGCACTGGTGGCCGCCAAAATTGACCTGGGCATTGGAAATAATATGCTGGGCCAGTGGGGCGGGCTGGTACTGTTCCTGATACTGGCATATACTCTTATCAGCAAAGCCTTTAAACAAGTGGAACTTGAATAAAAGGAGGGGGCTTTCCCCTATCGACTTTTTTTCATCTTTCCGGAGGTTAAACTGTTGCGAAAAGACCGAAATCTTCTGTTAATGACTCCTATCCGCAACAATAAAATTTCGTGGTCGTCAAAAGAAGACGGACTTGTCCAGCTCAAAATCACGAGAAAAGGGTTGCTATTCAGCGTTCTGAAACTTGTATACCGGGATTTACCCGAACATACATTCCTTGATCTCGATGAAATCGGATCCGAGGTATGGTGCCTATGTGACGGTCGAAATACTGTTTATGACATTTCCACCAAACTTGCGGATAAATTTGGGGCAAAGGCCGAGCCCCTCTACCCCAGATTGATAACATATTTAAAAATTCTCAGGCAAAACGGGTTAATACATTTAAAATAGGGGAGGTTTTATCATGCCGCAGATAAGCGATTTAATAGATAAGTGGAAAGATGAAATAGTCCAGCATACCCGGAACCTCATCAAAATAAGGAGCGTGGAAGAAAAAGCCGCAGACGACAAACCCTTTGGCAAAGGCCCCTATGAAGCGCTGAGGTATGCCCTTGAACTTTCCGAAAAATTCGGATTCAGGACTAAAAACGTGGACAATTACGCCGGGCATGCCGAATGGGGCGAAGGCAACGAAATGGTGGGCATACTGGTGCACCTGGATGTTGTTCCGGAAGGTCAGGGATGGACTTATCCGCCTTACGAGGGAAGGATTGTTGGCAACCGAATTTACGGCAGGGGGGCCATAGACGACAAAGGACCCGCCGTGGCTTCACTGTATGCCTTGAGAGCCGTCAAAGAGGCGGGCATCCCTTTAAACAGGAGGGTAAGAATAATTTTCGGCACCAACGAAGAAAGCGGCTGGGAGTGCATGAAGCACTACTTTGACGTAAAAAAAGAAGAGACGCCGGTTATGGGATTTGCGCCGGACGCCAATTTCCCCATAATCAACCGGGAAAAGGGCATACTTATTTTCAATATTAACAGGAAGTTTAACAGCAGGCCACAGGATATTAGGATAGATTACATTAAAGGCGGAAACAGGCCCAACATGGTACCGGATTACTGCGAAGCAAAAATAAATGTTGATAAAAGTCTTAAATCCGGGATAAAACAGGCCTTTGACGCTTTTGTAAAAGAAACCGGTTGCAACCTGGAACTGGTGGAAGCCGGCGATGGTTTCATAATTAAATCCCACGGCGTTTCAGCCCACGGCAGCACTCCTGAAAAGGGCAAAAACGCCATAATCCCCCTGGTAAAATTCCTGTCAAAAATCGATTCATCTCAAAATGATGTAAGGGGGTTCCTGAATTTCATAGCGGAACATATCGACAACGAATTTCACGGTGAATCCCTTGGCGTGCATTTGTCGGATGAACCTTCGGGCGACCTGATTTTCAACCTGGGCATGATAGAGCTGGACGAGAATCATGGGACCGTAGTAATAAACATCAGGTATCCGGTGACATACAAGGGCGGGGAAGTCGTCGAAAAATTGAAGGCGGGCCTTTTCAGGATCGATAAAGAACTTTTCCTCTCGGACGTATCCGATAATCCTCCGCTTTACGTCCCGGCGGATTCTCCCCTTGTCAGAAAACTTCAAAAGGTTTACCGGGAAGTCACCGGGCAGGAACCCGAGCTCCTGTCCATCGGCGGCGGGACATACGCCAGGGCCATACCCAACGCCGTGGCCTTCGGGCCTCTGTTCCCCGGCCAGCCAGAACTGGCCCATGAAAAAGACGAATTCATCCAAATCGACGATTTAATCCGCTGTGCAAAGATATACGCCCATGCCATTGCCGAACTGGCGGGCGAAAAATAAAGGTTTTGCAGGGTTACTCCAATATTGTAAGCCAAAGATTAAAGCCGGCTTGTGAAGCCGGCTTAATTTATCTTTCTTTAATTTATATCAAAAATTTATATTAAAATTTTTAACCTTATTTTAACCTTCGCCATTATCGTCACGAGCAGGCAGCAGCCTTCTTTATACCGGCGCCCTCCAGAATCCGGGCAATGCGCTCTTTCTCGGTCAGAACACGCTTTTCTACGGGGTCGTAGGCGTAAAGGGCGCCGTTCACCATGCGGGTGACAAGCCCGCCGCAGGCCGCAGGATTGCCTTTGAGGTGCGGGGCGTCCAGGATGCCCAATTCAATGGCCCTGGCGATGGTGCCGGGATCGGCCCATGGGTCCTTAACGCCGGGGCTTATGGCCTTAATGGCGTCAAGTATCACAACGGCCTCATCTATGAGCTGGTTCTTCCTTTCCCGGACTTCCCCGTCTATCGTAATATCCACAACTCCCAGGAAGTTGTTCCGGATGACACCGCGCACTATCTTGCAGCTTTCTATGATATCGTCCGCAGTTGCGGCGTGATGGGCCTCACAAAATCCCACCACATGATAGATATGGGGTTTTATGGCCATTGCAAGGTATGCGGACGCCGCCAGCTGTCCCTTGGCCTGGGCGAGATCTCCCGGGAAGCTGGCAAGGCCGGCCCTGGCCTGGCGATACACTCTGAAGTTTTCATCCTGAAGGGACTCTATCAATTCTATTTTTGCCAGCATCTTGGCCAGGTCCATTTTGGGTGAAATGGACGGCGGGACGTTAAACATGTACTGGGCGATGTAGTCTTTTACCCCCATTTTCTTTGCATTGTAAGCCGCGAGAAATGCCGCGGCAACTCCGATGGCGTCATGGGCATCCCTCAGACTCCAGTGATGAGCCTCATTGACCTCCACCGGAACGCCCCGCTCGCCGTGCCATTTCATAACCTGCTGGTTTTCTTCAATGGACTCCCTGACCGGCCGGGGACCGCGCTTATCCAGAACGTTGTACCAGCAGAGGGGCACTGCGCACCAGGCGTTTTTAATGGTATCCCGGAGCAGTTCGGCAAAAAGAATCAAATTATTGGTGCCGCTGTAGCAGCGCAGCAGCGGGAAGTTACCCCTTTGCGCCGCCTCGTACAGCGCCACAAAATCTTCTCTGGTGCGGACGGGCACGCCGCCCGCTCCGTCCAGCCTCCGGTCCATTTTATCCTGCTCAAAAAAGTGTTCCTGAGCGTTCTGATCCGGCGCGATGGAAATGACGTCCAGCACTTTAGACTCCGCTATCTTCTTTATGGATTCAATAGTTTCATCCAGCGACGGCAGGCCGAGATGATGCCTTAAAATGGGATACGGATATTTTGACCTTATGCGCGAAATCAGGTCTCTCGGGTAATATTCAGCTTCGGTGAGCTTCCTGCCCTTTAAAAACCCTATCGTCTCATCCACGTCCTCTGTGCCGCTGAACACCCTGCAAAATATCCCGCTTTCTTGCGCCACCTTTGCGGTGGGCTCTGTGCCGCCGAAGATCCATCCGACATCCTGCAGGCCTTCCGCTTCAATTTTTTCCGCCAGTTCCTTTAAAACCTCCTTGAGAGGCTCCGGCGTCAGTCTGTAGCTTACACCCACATAATCGGGTTTTTCCGCCTTTACCGCCTCTATCAGTTCGTCTATGGCGACGGCGGCTCCCAAAAACTTTGTCTCGTAACCTTCCCTCTCGGCAAGAGAAAGAAAATTCATAATCCCGGCCACATGAACGCAGTTGGCGATTGTAGCCGCAATGATCTTTTTCATGCCACCACCCCCTCCTCTTCGATAATAATTTTGTTCACGCTCCCGGTTTGGGCCAGCTGGTGAATCTCCGCCACCGAAAGGCCTTTAAGACCAAGCTTTTCCACATTCCTCCCCTCCTGCCAGAAATTACGGCCGGTCATTATATTTGCCAGTCGGATTATGGTATCAATAGCAGGGGTTTCTATGCCCAAATGGGAGGCTAACGAAGATATGGGAACCAGGCTGTACGGCACATCTTCGTAAATATAACGGGTATCCAGACCCTTCGGAGCTGTGAGGCCCTTATATGCCGGGTTGTTCTGAATGGCCTCGTAGATGGTTTCGCCCTTTGCCCCATAGGACTCCTCAAGCCACTCCCGGGCTGAAACGGCTTTAACCCCGAGGGCTCTTGCCACTTTCAGCCTTTCCACATCAAGCTTCTCCAGTATCTGGCCGATGGAAGGAGTAATCCCCTCCAGGTAGTATTCAAATGTCTGCCCCCGCTCGATATGGCCGCTGTTTAAAAGCGTCGGCGCCGGATGAAAAATGGCTCCGAAATTGTTCAGGCTTGTTTCCATAACGTCTTTGGCCGGGATAAACTGCGGATAAGCCCCGGAAAGGAGTCTTATAACTTTTTTTGTGTATATGGCCGGTATGGCAGCCAGGGCCACTTCTTTTTTTACGCTGAAAATCCTGGCGCTGGTGGGCCCGGTGGCCCTGCAGGCGTAAATGAAAGTCTGAGCTTCGGCCACAATAATTTTTCTGTCGCATCCGGAATTCCTCAAAGTTTCATATACTTCCAAAGCTCCTCCGGTACGGCCGGGGTTTAAGACGACAATCTGGCCGTCTTTCAAGTAGGGTGCCATCATCTTTGCCAGATGGAAATGCCCCGTGGCCGGTACCGTCACCATTATGATGTCGACGTCCGCGATGGCCTTTTCAATGTCGCCGGTAACAAGATTAAGCGTTCCAGTACCTTCCACGGAACCGGTAAGATTGATCCTGGGGTCTGCCATGAGCGGTTTTATTTTGTCGAGCGATCTGTTGAACAGGTTGACGGTAAAACCCTTCAATGCCAGAAAACCGGCCATAGCGAGACCGCCGTTGCCAGCCCCTATAACCGCGTAGCGTACATCCACAGGACGTTTAATCATATTCAAATCCCTCCCTTTCTTACGTTTTTTATGATAATGATTATCTTCCCCAATTAGGCAAAACAAAAAGCTATGGAGATCCATAGCTTTGAGCATGCCAAATTAACAGCACTCAAATGCCATCAATCTCCCCTTCTCACGCTTACGAGGTTAGCTGACGGGTTCGGGCCGAAGAGTGTAACCCTACCCCTTGATCAAGAATATGTAAAAATACTCCCGGTCGAAGGGGATTCACCCCAGATCATTGGGTCCCCCGCTTCTTTCTTGCGAAAGAATTCAGCGTTCAAGATTGAGAGCATATTATTTGATTGTAAGATAGATTATATCATAAGGCCAGCGCTTTCGTCAATAAGTAAATTTGAAGGAAGATCAGGCCGCAAACCTTCCGACTCCAGTTCCAGCAAAAATCTCTTTATTTCAAGCCCGCCGCCGTATCCCACAAGAGAGCCGTCGCTCCCTATCACCCGGTGGCATGGAACTATAATGGCCACGGGGTTTTTGTTGTTGGCGCCGCCCACAGCCCTGCAGGCACCGGGGGTTCCCACAGCCCTTGCTATATCCCTGTAGCTTGCGGTCCTGCCATACGGTATCTTCAACAGTTCCCGCCAGACCTTTTTCTGAAACTCGGTGCCTTCCAAGTCAAGAGGGATGGAAAATTCCTTCAATTTCCTGTCAAAGTAAAGCTTGAGTTCTTCCGAGGCCTTTTTATTTATGGGGCTTTTTTCGCCATCCCTGTCCTCGTCCCAGAGCTCGCATTCCCCGTAAGTCTTCTTCAGTCCGGTTAAAAAACACTCCTCGGTTTCCCCCGGCAGCGCCAGGCGGCACACTCCCTTTTCGGTGGAGGCCAGCATAAGCCTTCCTATTTTTGTATCGACCCGGCGGTAAAATATTGTGCGCATGAAACTCCCTCCCGGATTTTAATCATTATTCAGTTTTAAATTTCATCGTTCCCCACGGCTTTTTACACTGTAATTATACCATTTATATGTTTTTCCGGGCACCGTAAACTTGATATCATGCGACCGCTCGGTAAGCTTAACCGGAAAGTTTTTTTGCTGCACCCTCACAAACAGCAATTGAACAATCGCCCTTGTTCCGGAATTGACATGTGGTTTAAAATTGACATGTGGTTTAAATAAGATCCACCGAAGTCTCATTTATATGAGTTTGGCTCCGGATATTTTCCAGTATTTCCCTGACCATGGGAGCCAGCTGGTCAAAATCCACCAGAAAGGCGTCATGGCCCTGGCACGACTTTATCTCTCTGTATTCACCGTAGCCGCCGGCGGTGTTTAACCGCCTGATAAAACCTCTCATTTCCGCCGGAAAATACAGCATATCCGTATCTATGCCTATCATAAATACTCTGGCTTTGATGCGCCTTATGGCTTTTTCCAGGGAGCCGTAGGGTTCTGCGATGTCGTGCCGGTTCATCGCCCTCACAAGGCAGAGGTAAGTATTGGCATCAAAACGATTGACAAAAATCTCTCCCTGGTGCTCCAGATAGCTTTCCACCTGGAAAAGTCCCTTTTCCGGATCCATTTTCCTGTCAAACCTTCGCTCGAAAAGTTCGTCGCTTTTGTATGTGAGGGTACCTATCATCCTGGCCAGGGAAAGCCCTCTCACCGGCTGACCGACAGAATAGTAGTCTCCGTTTCTCCAGGCCGGGTCGTTCTCTATGGCCTTTATGCCCGCGTAATTGAAGGCAACGGCAAGCGGAGAGAGTTTATGGGTGGCGGCTATGGGCACTACCGCCTCCACAAAATCGGGAAAGGTCACCGCCCACTCCAGGGCTTGCATACCACCCATGGAACCACCGATGGCCATCCTTAATTTCTTTATCCCCAGGTAATCCAGCAAAATTTTTTGCAATCTTACCATATCCCGTATATTTATGGGAGGAAAACCCATGCCGTAAGGTACATTTGTTCGTGGATTAACGGAGGATGGGCCCGTGGTGCCCCTGCATCCTCCCAGGACATTGGAGCATATGACAAAATATCTGTCCGTATCCAGGGCCCGTCCGGTACCGATCATGGGGTCCCACCAGCCTGGTTTTGGGTCCCGGTTGGTGTAAACTCCCGCCGCATGTGCATCCCCTGTCAAGGCGTGCAAAACCAGGACGGCGTTATCTTTTTGCCGGTTTAATCTGCCGTAAGTCTCATAGGCCACCTGGATGTAATCGAAAGTATACCCGCTCTCGGTAGTGAATTCAATCTCCTCTTTTGTAAAGGAAAACAGACGCTCTTTAACTATCACGGGCTTCCTCCTTCCGGATGAATTAAACAGCCGCAAGGCCCCTTTCCAGATCCTCCAATATGTCCTCAATATCTTCGATACCAACGGATATTCTTATCATGTCTGGAGTGACTCCCGCCGCCAGTTGTTCTTCCGGGCTCAGTTGCTGGTGGGTGGTGCTGGCCGGGTGTATCACCAGAGACTTCGCGTCGCCCACATTTGCAAGATGAGAGAAAAGCCTCACGCTTTCTATAAATCTTTTTCCCGCTTCCAGACCCCCTTTAATTCCAAAGGTGAATATGGCTCCGGGGCCCTCCGGCAGGTATTTTTGGGCCAGCGGGTAATATGGGGACTCGGCAAGCCCCGGGTAATTGACCCACACGACTTTTGGATGATTATTGAGAAACTCCGCCGCCTTTTGGGCGTTTTCCACATGGCGCTGCATTCTCACGTGGAGAGTCTCCAGTCCCTGCAGCAGCAAAAAGGCATTGAAGGGACTCATGCAGGCTCCCATATCCCTGAGGAGCTGGGTTCTCGCTCTGGCTATATAGGCGGCTTTTCCGAAGACTTCGGTGTATACTATGCCGTGGTAACTGGGGTCCGGTTCGGTCAATTCGGGGAATTTACCATTTGTCCAGTCGAACTTCCCCGAGTCCACGATAATCCCTCCTATGCAGGTGCCGTGCCCGCCGATAAATTTCGTGGCGGAGTGCACCACTATGTCGGCACCGAATTCAAAGGGCCTGCACAGGTAGGGTGTGGCGAAGGTATTGTCCACGATAAGGGGTACGCCCGCATCATGGGCTATTTTTGCCACTTCTTCCACATCCAGGATGTCTATCTTCGGGTTGCCGATTATTTCCCCGTAAAGCGCTCTGGTCCGGGGCCCTATGGCCTTTCTATAATTTGCCGGGTCGCTGGGATCAACAAATTTTACTTGTATGCCCAGCCGTTTTAATGTCGATGCCAGAAGGTTATGAGTCCCGCCATACAGATTACTTGAAGAGACGATTTCATCTCCGGCCTTTGCGATATTCATTATGGAATAGGCTATGGCCGCCTGGCCGGAAGAAAGGGCCAGCGCCCCAACGCCGCCTTCGAGAGCGGCCATGCGTTTTTCCAGCACATCCTGCGTGGGGTTCATGATGCGGGTATATATATTTCCTTCCTCTTTCAGGGCAAACAGGTTTGCGGCATGTTCGGTACTCTTGAACACATAGGAGGTGGTCTGATAGATGGGTACCGCCCTGGACCCCGTAACGGGGTCCGCCTCCTGCCCCGCATGAAGGGCCAGCGTGTTGAATCTGTAATTTGTCATAATGATTCCTCCTCCGGTTTTTGTATAAAAAAAACCCCCTTCGATAAGAAGAGGGTTTTTGACCACCTTCCTCTTATCTCTCAAAACGCCTGGCGTTTTGCAGGAATTGGCACCATTTTAGAAGCAAAGCTTCTAACGGTTGCCGGGTTTCATAGGGCCAGTCCCTCCACCACTCTTGATAAGAGGTTTTACAACCTTTATCATATTCAATTTTTATTGATTATATCAGGGGATAAAACCGTTGTCAATATAAATTTATAGGGCGCAGTTAAGATCTAATTTTTTTAAGTTCTTCTACCAGTTTATCGTTGAGTATTCTTATATATGTACCTTTCATGCCCAGCGACCGCGATTCTATGACGCCGGCGCTTTCGAATTTTCTCAGGGCATTTACAATGACAGACCTGGTGATGCCGACCTTGTCGGCAATCTTGCTGGCCACCAGCAGCCCTTCATTTCCATCCAGTTCTTCAAAAATATGTTCCACCGCTTCCAGTTCCGAAAAGGACAGCGTCCCGATCGCCAGTTGGGCAATGGCTTTCTTGCGCGCCTCTTCCTCAATTTCTTCATTTTTTGACCTCAATATCTCCATGCCCACAACCGTTGCACTGTATTCCGCCAGGACCAGGTCCTCTTCGGTGAACTCCCTGCCAAATCTGGTTAAAACCAGCGTCCCCAACCTTTCCCCGCCGCCGTTAATCGGCACTATTGTCATCAACATGCCTGTGCCGGGACCCTGGGCAGTGCTTTCCTCAGCCATCTCAAGGGCATCCGGAGTTAGATTGGGCCTTGTCTCCCGGATCTCCAGCAGCCTGTCGTTATAATGTTTTGGAAAAACCTTTTCCTCCAGCACCATCTCCCGAACCGGATCGCCATCGGAGTCTTCCATCAAATAAAAGCCCAAAACCTTACCCTTCCGGCTGGCGACATAGGCGTTTACAGACAGCACCTCCCCCAGGATTTTGCATACCTCGTCGAAATCCACCGGGTACCCGGCCGTCCTCTGCAACAATTTGTTGATTTTCCTGGTTTTTTCTAATAAGTTCTCTGCCATAGTACTTCATCCTCCTCAAAATTACTCTTCAAATAAAATTATTAGCATAATTTACATGTTTTAAACTTCAAATATTACATTTTCACAAAAAATTGCACAATTGCTTGAATTCGCCTTAATGTTGAATGGACGTTTTTCCCCCTGAAAGGTTCGGATGTTTTTAAAAAAACAAAGGATCGATTAACTTAACTTAAAAATGGGCAACGGTACAAAAAAAATTTGTTAATATTAAATCTTAATACTTACGTATATAGTAAATATAATGGGCAAAGTACAGAATAATTTCAGTCAGGAGAATTGCGCTGATGTCTGCAGGAATTTTTCCTTTTTGTCCCGTTTCTCCGCCCAGGATGGCAAATAATATCAAAATGGTCCACCAGAACGCTCCGTTAGCCGCTTTGGCGGTGATAAACTCTTTGCGTTCATCGGGCTCTGCCGCCCAGACTTCCAGCTTTCCGGATTTTATTTGATTTATGCGTCTCACCGCCAGAGTGATCCCCGAAATATATGCGGCCGAACCTGTCAGCCAAATAAATGCTACCGGAGTATCAAGTTCCTGTTTTATAAAACTTATCACAAACCATATGGCGGCACCCGCGAGATATACGCCTCCGAACCACAGGTAACTGCGGAGGTGCTTTATAGCCCTATCCTGCATGCTGTTTTTCTTTGACATTATCATCAACTCCCATATAAAAATTTATTCCCAATCAGACGGTTCCAGGATGAAGATTTGTTCCATCGGAAGTTCAAAAATATTCGCCATTTTCAGTGCGAGAATTATCGAAGGTTTATAACGCCCCGTTTCAATGGCGTTAATGGTCTGGCGGGAGACATGCACTTTTTTCGCCAGCTGCTCCTGGGTTAATCCTTTCTCCTCTCTGAGTTTTTTAACATAGTTTTTTATAAAAGCCACCTCCCAACATCGGTGTAAAGTTAGCTTTACACCGATTATATCATTTGAACAAGGTTTTGTAAAGTATGCTTTACATCTCATGCATTAGAGTTGCGTCTATTCAGTGTCCAGAATACAAAAGTATTCTTCCAGTGGCAGCCAGAAAATCAGATTAAATGCGGTAAAAAGTTTAGTAGATTTAACTGCAGCATACCGACGGTATATTTTTGTAACCAGGTATCGCTTAAGTGCTTACTTTAACAATTCAGCCATAAAATTTATACTATTATTAGCGATATCTTAAGTCAAAAGGAAGTGATGGTGTGGAAAACTTTGTTTTCAAAAACCCCACAAAAATTATTTTCGGAAAGGGGACGGAGAAACTCATAGGGGAAGAAACCGCGCGGTATGAAAAGAAGGTCCTTTTTTGCTACGGCGGAGGGAGCATAAAGAGAACGGGGCTTTACGACAGGGTGGTAAAGTCGCTCAGGCAATCCGGCGTAGAGTTTGTGGAGCTGTCGGGCATCCAGCCCAATCCCCGTTTGAGCCTGGTGAGAGAGGGCATAAAATTGTGCCGGGAAAACTCCATCAAATTCATCCTGGCCGTGGGGGGCGGAAGCGTGATAGACACCGCCAAGGCCATCGCCGTCGGAGTGCCCTATGAAGGCGACGTATGGGATTTTTATTCAGGAAAGGCTAACGTCGAAGAGGCGCTGCCGGTAGGCGTCATTTTGACCATCCCCGCCACCGGGAGCGAAGCCAGCGACAGTTCGGTCATTACCAACGAAGAGGGATGGTTTAAAAGAGGCATACACAGCGAGCATATAAGGCCGGTTTTTTCCATATTAAATCCAGAACTTACATATACGCTGCCACCCTATCAGACGGCCTGCGGCGCCGCGGATATCATGGCCCACGTAATGGAAAGGTATTTTACCGATGTAAAACATGTGGATTTCACCGACAGGCTGTGCGAAGCCACATTAAAGACCGTCATCAATAATGTGCAGATAGCGTTAAAACACCCCGACAATTACGACGCCAGGGCCGAAATCATGTGGGCGGGCACCATAGCTCACAACGACCTGCTGAGTACCGGCAGGATTGGCGACTGGGCTTCCCACAAGATCGAACACGAATTGAGCGGAATATACGACATTGCCCACGGGGCAGGGCTTGCCATAGTGTTCCCGGCATGGATGAAATACGTGTACAGGCATGATGTAAACAGATTCGTCCAGTTCGCCGTAAGGGTATGGGACGTCGACATGCCCTTTGAATCGCCTGAGTCCGTTGCGCTGGCGGGAATTGAAAGGATGACGGAGTTTTTCAGGAAAATCGGCCTTCCGGTAACGTTGAGCGAGATTAATATCCCCGACGACAGATTTGAGGAAATGGCAGACAAATGCACCGATTCGGGCAAAAAAACCGTCGGCAATTTCGTCAAACTGGGCAAAGACGATGTGATAAATATTTTCAAGCTGGCAAAATAGACGCATAATCCCTGCTGTATGGCACAACAGGCTGTCCCGAACGGACAGTCTGTTTTTTCATCAAAATCGCCGTTTTTTACCTGTCGAATCTAATTTTGTTGAATGAGAAGTTTTTTGTCCCGGAAAGACAGGATGGCGATTTTTCAGCCGGTTGAACTCAGCCAGATTAAGCGCCTTTGGGTATAATAAGCAATTGTTAAACCCTGCAATACATGGATAACAAAAAGTTTTTTATATAGTGCCTGAGGGGGCGTCGTCGTAGACTGAACATCCGGGCGGGCTCGCGAATATCATCCGGAATAGTATATGCAGGTTTTCGCCCACGGTTTCCGCGCGCCAGCCGGGCAGGACCCTGGGATTTTAATCTAGCATTAAGCCGATACACTTGATAACACCGTGGAAATATCATCTTGCACTGTCTCCTTGAGTGTGATAAAATATTAACAATCAATACGGGAGGAGGAGATCTGAAATGATGAAAGCCATCATAGGGCCGGGGAAGTACGTTCAGGGAAATGGGGTTTTAAAAAATATTAAAGATCACGTCATCAACCTCGGTCGTTCATTTTTCATAATCGCCAGCGAGAACGGTATAAAAAGGACACGGCCTGTCATGGAGGAAAGTTTTGCAGGTGAAAATGCAGAACTGATATTTGAACCCTTCGGAGGGGAATGTTCGGAAAATGAAATAAACAGGCTGAAAACACTCGCAGAAAAAAATAATTCCGCTGTGATAATGGGAGTGGGAGGCGGAAAGATTTTTGATACAGCCAAAGCCCTCGCGTATTATCTTGGGCTTCCGGTTGTGATAGTTCCCACTATAGCATCCACCGACGCACCCTGCAGTGCGCTTTCGGTTATATATACCGACGAAGGAGTATTCAGCAAATACCTGATGCTGCCCAAAAATCCCGACGTTGTCCTGGTGGACACCGGAATCATCGCCAGAGCCCCGGCAAGATTGCTGGTTTCCGGAATGGGTGACGCCCTCGCCACATATTTTGAAGCCAGGGCATGTGTCAGGTCAAACGCATCCAGCATGGCAGGCGGAAAGAGCACAAAGGCGGCGATGGCCCTCGCCGAACTCTGTTACAGGACACTGCTGGAAGACGGCCTCAAAGCAAAACTGGCCGTGGAAAACAAGGTATGTACCGGTGCTGTAGAAAACATCGTTGAGGCAAACACCTATTTAAGCGGCATAGGTTTTGAAAGCGGAGGACTCGCTGCTGCCCATGCCATTCATAACGGATTTACGGTCCTCGAAGAATGCCATCATATGTATCACGGTGAAAAGGTGGCCTTCGGGACCATAGCGCAACTGGTACTTGAAAACAGCCCTCTGGAAGAGCTGAAAGAAGTGATCGGCTTCTGCCTGGATGTAGGGCTTCCAGTTACACTTGAGGAGCTGGGCATCAAGGAAGTTAAAGAGGCGGATATAAGAAAGGTTGCAGAAGTTTCCTGCGCCGAAAATGAAACCATTCATAATATGCCGTTCAAGGTGACGCCAGAAGATGTGTATAGCGCCATACTGGGCGCCGACGCTCTTGGGAAAGCCTTCAAAAAATTGCGTTAAATATTAAGTGATTTAAGGTAAAGCTGCCGCAGCTTTACCTTTTTTGTTTCAATCAAAATACTCGCGTAAAATACTCGCGTCGAGCTCAAGGCTCACCAACCTTTACCACTGTTAATGACCCCTCCAAAGAAGATATGGACTTGTTTATCCTTACGCATTCGGAACCACCGTTACCGGCCGGCCCAAATCACCATCAAACTTCCCGGCCGCCATGTCAGTGATGCTTTTATATTTTTGAAAAAATGATATAATTTTTACTGAAGAAATTTACCGGTGAATAGATCGGGGTTTTGATTGTTATGGGCAGAAAAGAGTTAACAGAGTTGATTATCATCTGGATACAAGAGGAGGAATTAAAGAACTGCCATTTTCGGAAATTAAGGCCATTTTACGCGGCGCAGACCACCTCATAGGGAGAGGGGGCCGGAACCCCACCCCCAGGCCCGAAAGACAGATTTTAGCGTCCTTTAAATCAGGAATTCGAGGTGCAGTATGGATCTTTTTAAAATAGTGAACAGATCCAAAAACAAAGATAATAAAGCCTTTCAGATACTGTTCGAAATGTTTTATGAAGAGGTTTACAGGGTTTCTTATTTAATCACCCGCAGTCCATCGCTGGCGGAAGACGCCACTCAGGAGGCTTTTTTAAAGGCTTTCGAACGGCTTGACACTTTAAAAGAACCCCGAAAATTCGGAGCATGGGTCAAGGCCATAGCCACTCGCTCTGCGGTGGACATACTGCGCCAGCGAAAACACATGGTAACTTCTCAGGATATATCCGAACTGTCCACGGATGACTATTTTCCGCAGGTAAAATTGCCCATGCCGGAAACCGAAGCGGAACGCCGGGAGTTGAGAGCCAAACTCCTGGAGGCCATCGATTCTTTAACCCCCGTCCACCGGCAGGTGGTGGTCTTGAAATACTTCCTCGATTTTGATAACCAGGCGATAGCTGAAACTCTAAATCTACCCCTCGGCACGGTTAAATCCCGCCTGCACCGTGCCCTTAAGATATTGAATTGCAAGCTGACCGAAGATGAAAATTTTCCTTTACATTCAAAGACTATAGCCCAAATTCAAAGGGAGGGATCCCTGTAATGGAAGAGTTGAACCTGGAAGATCTGATAAAGCAAACTTTGCACGAGGAAGCAAACCGTATAGACGCACCTCCCCCGGATAAGATTTGGGCAAATATTGCCGGAGGAAAAGATGTCTCGCGTTTTTCAAAAAAACTTGCCGCCAAACACAAATTGTCCGCCTTTCAATTGGTGGCGGCGAGTGTGGCCGTATTGTCCTTGGGCGCCGCCGTTTACTTTTTAAATCCGCCCACCGCCGACGCCATAAGCAGCAGGGTCTTAAAGACGGTGGTAGAATTTTTCATAAAACCGGAGCCTCCTTCCGATATAAGCATCTCCATGAGCAGTACTACTTCACCGCCGCCCGGGGCGCCTCCTCCTCCACCAGACTGGCCGCTGGCTACCGGGGAAAGGGTGGTGACCCTTGAACAGGCTCAATCGGAAGCTTCTTTCTCGTTTAAAAAACCTTCTTACCTGCCCCGGGGGATGACTCTGGATATCGTCACCGTCCTGGACAAATATGCCGTAAAGCAGTACTACCGCTCAGACAAAAACCGGCTCATTATAGGCCAGCAATACATGCCGGGCGACTTCGCCTCCAGCAGTTTTTTCGCCGGAGCCCGGGTAAAAAAGGTGAACATCAAAGGCACAGAAGGCACTCTGGTCGTCCAGCACAACCCGCATTCCGGAAAAGACCGGGTCCACATCCTGTGGTTTGACGACAAAATTCGCTTCGAACTGGATACAGACTTAAGCGAAAGGGAAGCTCTGAAGATTGCCCGCTCCCTTGAATAAGAGGGTGTCGAATAGTAATGCATAAAAAAAGAACCCGCATCGTTTTTGAAACAGGGTTCTTTTTTTATGCAGTTTTTTCTCACGCTATAATTTTTTCTAAAAAGCGCCTGGTGCGGCTATGACGGGGTGATTTGAAAATATTGAGCGGTGTGTCTTCCTCCAGAATTCTTCCGCCGTCCATAAATACCACCCTGTCGGCTACCTCCTTCGCAAACCCCATTTCGTGAGTTACCACCAGCATGGTCATGCCGTCTTTTGCCAGTTGCTTCATCACCGAAAGTACCTCTCCCACCAGTTCCGGGTCCAGGGCTGAGGTGGGCTCGTCGAAGAGCATGACCCTGGGCTGCATGGCAAGGGCCCGGGCTATGGCAACCCTCTGCTTCTGGCCCCCCGAAAGCCGGGAGGGATATTCGTCTTTTTTAGCCGCAAGACCCACTTTCTCCAGGAGGTTCAGTGCAATTTCCCGGGCCTGGCCTTTGGGAGTTTTCTTTACCGTCACCAGCCCCTCCATGACGTTTTCCAGCGCCGTCATATGGGGAAAAAGGTTAAATTGCTGGAAGACCATGCCTATTTCTTGCTGCAGGACTCGAAAGGACCTGTTTTTTGGATCTAAAGGCCGGCCTTCTATACAAATCCGCCCTTTTTCCGGTTTTTCCAGATTTTTGATGCACCTTAAAAGAGTACTTTTTCCAGAACCGCTGGGACCTATTATCACCACCACTTCGCCGGCCGAAACATCGAGATTTATATCCTGAAGCACTTTGAGATCCCCGAAGGATTTGTGAAGACCCTCAACAGAAAGGATATAATTTGCGCTCATGGTATCATTCATAAACCGAATACCTCCTCTCGATCTTTCCGAATACCACCGTAAACACCGATGTCATGAGGAGATAGAATATGCCCGCCAGGGTGAATACCTCAACGGCTTTAAAGGAATTGGCATACATCTGCTGGGCGTTCCTCATAAGCTCCGTCATGGCGATGGTGGAAACCAGAGACGAATCTTTCAAAAGGGCAATAAACTCGTTGCCCATGGGGGGTATCAGCCGCCTGTAAGCCTGAGGCAGTATAACCCGCCTCATGGCCTGGCCGTAAGTCATACCCAGAGCCTTCGCGGCCTCCATCTGACCTCTGTCTATAGACTGGATGCCGGCGCGGATTATTTCAGCCACATAGGCGGCGGAATTCAGGCTCATGGCCGCTACGGCCGCCACAAAAGGCGGCAGGTTAATCCCCACCGACGGCCCGCCGTAATAAATGGCAAACAGCTGGAGTAAGAGCGGGGTCCCCCGCATTACATAAATGTAAAACCCGGCCGCTTTGGTTGCGGCTTGATTTGAAGATATTTTCATGAGAGCCAGGATGAGTCCGAGAACAGTCCCGAAAATTATGGACAGCACGGTCAGTTCCAGTGTCATAAGAGCGCCCTGGGCCAAAATCGGGACTATCCCCCACATATATATAAAGTCCATCGTTTCACCCCGTGATTAAAACAAGATTTGCCCTTTGAATGGCTTCAAAGGGCAGGCAAATGTCTTTTTCGCCCTTGCAGTAAACCGGACGCAAATTCTATTCGAACTTTACCTCCTCAAAAACCGAGATATCCTCGCCGAACCACTTTCTGGAAATCTCCGCCATGGTCCCGTCTTCTTTCATTTCTTTCAGCACTTTATTCAATGCTTCCTGCAGGGCCTTGTCCTGTTTACGATAACCGATGCCGATGGGCTCTTTTACCAGGGGAAATGCCACCTTGAATTGATTGGGTCTCTTTGTCATATAATAGCGGCCCACCAGCTCGTCCACCACAATGGCGTCGGTCCTGTTGTTGGCCAGGTCCAGGAAGGCTTCGGTAAACTTTGGGTATTTTTTAAGCTCTTTGATGCCCTCTATTTTTTTGGCGGCTTCCTCGCTGGTGCTGCCCAGCTGGGTGCCGACCACCTTGCCCTTCAAATCCTCCACGCCCTTGATGGAATCGTCCCCCGCCCTAACAACCACCACCTGGGCCTCGTTCAGATACGCGGGGCTGAAATCTATCTCCTTAGCCCTTTCCGCGGTCATGCTGAGGCCGGACCATATGATGTCGAATTTGCCCGAATTCAAGGCCAGTATGACGCCGTTCCAGTCGGTGGGGATCCATTCCACCTCGACGCCCAGCCTTTTGCCGGCCTCTCTTGACAGATCTATATCGTAGCCCACCAGCTGGTTTTTGTCATCCCTGAATTCCAGCGGCGGGAAAGCGTCGTCTATGCCGATGGTGATTTTCCCGGCCTTTTTTATTCTCTCCAGCGAGTCGTCTTTGCTACCCCCACCGGCATTTCCCGAACCGGCGGATGAGCTTTGAGACGCCTGGTTTGGCGTATTCTGCCCGGACGTTCCGGCGGTATTTCTGCCGCAACCCGCTACAACGGCCGCAATCAGGACAATTGCCAGAATCAGCGAAAATAATCTCTTCAAATTCAAAATTCATTCCCCTCTCCGCAAAATTCTTTTCTTATTATACTTTAATATATTAAACTTGTAAAGTAATAAAATCATATGACCTCTCCTTCCTGCTGAGGTTTTTAACTCATCCTGTTCGGAGGACGGCGAGGTCTTTTTTCTACATACGGCACACATTTTTCCGCTTCTTACCTAACAAAATTTTACAGTCTAGCTTTTATTTGTGTAAAACGTCATTTTTTGACAGCAATGACGGCCCGGCACCCGAACCAGTCTCCACCAATAAAAAAACACCCCCTGTCACCCGGGGGACGGCCCTTTTTCTAATTTTATAAGATATGCGGCTATTTCTCTTAAAAATATCTTAAAATCATCCAGATCCTGTTTTAATATTTTTATCACTTCATCTTCACTTACTTGCTGATACAGATGAACTATCCTGTTTCTAAATTTGATCATTTGCCGATACTTTTTTAAATTCTTTTCCGCTATTATCCCTTTTTTACAAAGACTTTCAAAGAAGTCAGCTGAGGAGAAGTCTTGGGATTTTATTAGATTTTCCTTTACAGCTATATGCTGGGCTATATCGATCATTGATTCGATTGCCGTCTGTAGCCAATAGCATGCACTGCCCATATTTCTTTTATCTTTTTTAAAATCTTCTTCGCTTAAATTTGCTATAGATGTCAGATCTTCCAGTTTCTCATTTATGAATATGATTTTGGAATTGATTCTGTTTTTATCAATCATAATCATCCCTCTAAAAGATTTTGTATAAATTCTTTCTGCATGCTGTTGTAGCGGTAATAGTGAAGGCGATAGGAGCAAAGAATCCTCTCTAAAAATTCATCGGTTAAATCACTGTCTTTTTCATAGATAATTTTTCCCTTTATGACCGCATTAAACCTCAGTAAAAAATTGGCTTTGTTTAGATTTAACAGATCAATATTCTCAAAATGTAAAATACGGGATAAATCATCCATAATTTTTGCTTCATCAAACAAATTTAGATTGTTTTCAAAGAGTATTGCAATGTCGATATCGCTTGTTTCATTAAAAGTGCCATCCAGATAAGAGCCGAACACGGTAACCAAAACAATTTTATCGTTTGCTCTAAAATAGTTTTTCAGTTCCTCTTTTTTTTCTTCGATAGTAACTTTCAGCTTCAATTTTTATCCCTCTTTTTGCTTTTTCCGTAATTTTATGATAACACAGCCATATCCGGCGGGCAAGTTCTTTTAAATCAAAAAAACTGTAAAATATAAACAGGCAGGGAAAATGTCCCCGCCTGCCGCAAATTATTAGGTGAAATTGTCTACGCGCCCTTCTTGAGCGATTCTATCTGTTCTTCCAATTCCATTATACGCACCAGGAGTTTAACCCTGTTGCCTTCGTTTTTGGTCCACTGGTTTAAAAGCTGTTCTCTTTCCTTTTCCAGTGAGAGTACCCTATCCTTCAGCATTCGCGCTTCCTCCCCTTCCACCTTGATAATGCTATTCAATTGTAGTATATAAAGAATTTGTTAAGTATAAATTATCAAAAAGTTAATTTTTTGTGAAAAATGGCAGGTCTTTATAAAAAATTATCATGCCCAGCGCTTTTCATCGCCGCAGGTCTTTTATGTTTCACATTTGTCCAAAAAAATGGATAAATTTTATCGAATTCCGCCTTTAGACTTCCATTATTGCGCACTTTTTGTCCTTTTGGACCGGGGCATATTTGACAAAAGCTTTATCTTTAATTTTTATATTGCGGCAAATCGCCGGCCCGCCATCCCATTTTCCGCGATATATTCCGGGCGCAGTCCATCACTTTCGACGCCAGTTCCTCAACCCTTCCCGGCGGAATGGTGACCGTGGCCCCCGATACGCTTACGGCCCCTATGACCTTACCCGTGTAGTCAAATATGGGAGATCCGACACACCTTATGCCCTCTTCGTTTTCTTCATCGTCCACCGCATAACCCCGGATCTTTATTTGTCTTAAATGTTCCCTCAATTCGCCCGGGTCTACGATGGTTTTCGATGTGTATCTTTCGAGGCCCTTTTTAATAATTTTTTCTGCAAATTCCTCCGGCGAAAAAGCCAGAATCGCCTTCCCCACCGCCGAAGCATGCAGCGGGGCGCGGCGGCCGATCTGGGAGTACATTCGGATGGTCCTGTTGCCGTCAATTTTGTCGATGTAAAGGGCTTTATCCCCGTCGGGTATGACCAGGTGAACCGCTTCATTCACTTCGTCACAAAGCTGTTTCAACAGCTCGTGGGCTTCGCGCCTGAGGTCCATTCTCTCGAGTATGGAACCTCCCAGGTAAAGTAATTTCATTCCCAGCCGGTACCTTTCGCTGTGGGGATTTTGTTCTACATATCCCAGGCCGAGGAGTGTGGAAAGCAGGCGGTGGACGGTGCTCTTGTGAAGGTCCAGCCGGCGGGAAAGCTCCGTGACGCCTATGCCGTCCTTTTCCCCGGCCAGTTCCTCCAGTATCCTCATTGCCCTTTCAATAGACTGTACGGTGTTTTCCTGCCGCATGATTTCCTCCTTTGTATCGCTTTATGAGATACCGTTTCATACATATATTATAATATATTATATTATCATATTTGATTTTTGTAAAATGCCTCTCTCTCATACAAAACATCCGGAATCCTTATTTATGGTTTGAAAATTTGATTTAGAGAGAACCCGGTATTTCATGACAGGCCGCACCCTGCATTTTTGTTTGAGCATGAAAAAAGAGCCCGGAGGCTCCTGTCACAAAATCTCTTTTATAACCCTTTCCATATTCCCGTATGCAATTTTTTCTATGTCCCTCTCACTGTAGCCGCTTTTTGCCAGCAGTTCTACAAAATTCGGAATTTTTGACGCGTCTTCAAGACCCCTGGTTGCAGAGGTTTTCCCTCCCTGAAAGGTCGCGGTGGTTTCCTCTGTTAAAAACTCGCAAAAATCAAATCCGAAACCCACGTAATCAATACCCACCAGGTCGGCTATATAGTCGACATGCCTTACGAGGTTTTCTATGGAAGGGTTAACCTCGTCGATGAAGGCCGGCCAGGCGTTTATTCCTATGACTCCGCCCCGCTCGGCTATTGCCTTTATCTGATCGTCCTTCAAGTTCCGCGGTACCCTGCACAAATTGTATACGTTGGAATGTGACGCTATAAACGGCTTTTCGGTATTTTCATAGATATCCCAGAAGGTCTTTTCATTGGCGTGAGACACGTCAACTATCATACCCAGTTCTTCCATTCTCCTGACGGCTTCAATCCCCAGCGGAGTAAGTCCCCGATCTGTGTTCGGGCTTCCGACTCCGGTGGCAAACTCATTTTCCTCATTCCACGTCAGCATCCCGTGCCTGATGCCCAGCCGGTAGAGCACATTTATCAGGCTGACATTGCCCCTGAGGCCGCTCATTCCTTCCATACCCAGCACCACGGCAATCTTGCCGGATTCCCGGATCTTTACCATATCGTCATATCTGTATACGATCCCCGCACAATCTTTCATATCCTCGATTTCTTCGCTCAATGCCCCCAGTACCTGCATCATCCTCCATGTCGGGTCATCGGTGTACGGCGGGTCCACCCACACCACCAGAATCGCGCCTTTTACGTTTCCCTTTTGCAGTCTTTCGAGATGATATCTTTTAAACACATTATTTTCGCCTTCAAGCCTTTTTATGGTTACATGTGTCAGGATGTCAGAATGCCCGTCAAAATTTATCATGGTTGCCTCCCCGTCGGTCAAAAGACATGATTGCAAGTCTCCAGCTTATATGGAGGAGGGCCGTTCGCCCCCCTCTTATAAGCCCAGCATACTTTTCAACGTATTGCCGACAAAAATTCCAAAATAATTGCCCACGACATATCCGTAGACACCCACCAGAAGCGCCGGCAGGACCAGTTCGCTCCAGCCTTTTGCTATGGCCATGGCCGCGGCGGTGGTGGGGCCTCCGATATTGGCGTTGGATGCCACCAGGAGTTCCTCAAGATTAAATTTGAATAATTTGCCTATAAACAGTGTCCACAACATGTTCACCACCACCATGATGGCGCAGAACAAAAGCAGTGCGGGGCTGTTCTTTATGATCATTTCAATCGAAGCCGGCACGCCTATTACCACGAAGAACAGGTATATTAAGAAGGTGCCCAGTTCTTCCGCCCCTCGTATATTGGAAAAGAAATCGGAGAAAGCCGATGCCAGTATCAATGTCAAAGTTGTTATCACAAGATACTTCTGGCCGAAAATGGATTTTACAATCTCCGGGGCCGCGGAGCTGTTTACAAAGTCGGCAATTTTTATGGACAGAGCCGTAATAACAATTGCCGACCCCATGGCCTTTGCTATATCAAGAAGGGAAATCTCTTTTCTTCCCCAGTAAGCCGCTGCGGCGGTCTTGCCGCTTTCGTCTTCCTTCTTTGTATCTTCATAAGGATGCGTAAAATGTCTTCTGAAAAATGCCATGGTGGGAATCATCATCAAGACGAAGAAATATAAAGCCATGTTCAGGTTATCGGCCACTATGGCGGCATTTATTATATTCTGGGATGTCTTGAAGGCCTCGGACATGGCCACAAAGTTGACGCCCCCGCCTATATAGCTTCCGGTCATCATTCCGGCAACTTTGTATATCTCCGGAATAACCGCAACCAGCAACATGGTGGCTATAAAGGCGCCCAGTACTGTCCCTATTGCCGAAATATTGAACGCCCAGAAGGTCCTTCCGCTTTCCCGCCAGATCCTTTTGATATCGGCCTTGAACAGCAACAGCGGCACGGCCACAGGCACCACATAGGTGTACACACCGTCATAGACCGGGCTCTCCATGGGGATTATCTTCAGGTTTGCCAGAATAAGCGCCCCGAGCAGGGCGATAATGGCGCCTGTAACCTTTGCAGCCCACCTGTACCTTTGTTCCAGGTATATGCTGACGGCCGCCCATCCGGTTAAAAACGCAATCAAGACCCACGTATCATCCGGCTTGATAAGACTCATTTTTCCGCCCTCCTTAAATTAACTGGATAATTCCTAAAAATACCATTTTTGCGTCATTTTTGTGAAGTTTTATTTATCCCCCCCTCCGCCACAATATGGTCAAATTCCCAAAAATGCGACCATCTTATATATTATAATAATATATATATTCTTCATTATTTTGAAATTTCCTGCCTGAGCGATAAAATTTTCCCCCGGCGTCGGCACATGATCTTAAATACACTTCAATACGCCGAATTACTGCATTTCCTTCCGTGCCGTTGATAGCGCCGTGAATTTCAATATATTGAAACGAGCCATAAAAAAGAGAACCCGTTGAAAGGTTCTCTCTTATGCCTATCTTATGTTATCCTTATCTTATGCCATCCTTAAATTAAAACAGCTCGTAAACGGGTCATAAATTTTAAAATCACAGCTCATGGATAATCTGCCTAAAAACTGGGGGGCACCATTGCCCAAACCGATATGCTCGTCTCATCACCGATATTCACGTAGCGGTGCGGGACAGTGCTGTCCAGGTAAATGCTGTCCCCCTCTTCCAGGATGAATTCCCTGCTGCCCCACTTCACTTTGAGCCTGCCTTTTAAAACCAGCCCGCACTCTTCCCCCTCATGGGCAATTAACTCCTCGGTATTACATTCTCCGGGCTTTATTTCCACCTGTAAAAATTCTATTTTCCTCCTGAGGTCGGGGCACAGAAGCTCGTATGTGATATTGGAATTCGGGAGCTTTATCTGTTTGCGTTCGTTTTTCCTGACAATCGGATTGCCCTTTTCGTATTCGTCAAAAAAGTAATGCATGGAAACATTGAGAGCCCTTGCTATCTTCCAGAGAGATGCCACCGACGGGCCCGTGATGTTTCTCTCAATCTGGCTTATCAGGCCGGTGCTCAGGCCGGTCCTCTCGGACAACTGCTCTATGCTTATATTCTGGCTCTGCCGCAGTTGCCTTATTTTAGACCCCAATTCCATTATCATCACCCTTAAAAACTATTTCTTGATTTCTGCGCCTTTCAAGCCGCCCGAACTGGCCTTGAGCAGCAGTTTGGTATCAAAGGTGTAAATGTTTTTCCGGTCGTCTTCGTGTCTTTTTATTGCCAGCTGAATCAGTCTGTCAATCAAATCCCTGAAGGGAATTCCAAGGGGTTCCCAGAGGTAAAAAGCAAAGGAACCCGGAAGCGTGTTTATCTCGTTGACATAAACCTTCATGCTCTCCTTTTCCATTAAAAAATCTATTCTGGATATACCGGCACAGTCCAGGACCCTAAACGCCTTGAGCGCCAGGTTTTTTATTTCCTGCGCTTTATCTTCCGGTATGGGCGCCGGGATTTTCCTGGCGGCGCCTTTCATGCCTTTTACACCTTCGCTCCTCATGTATTTGTCATCGTAACTCAGGAACTCCTGCCAGGAAATCGGCATTTCACACAATGAAGCCTCCACCTCGTCATCAATGCCTATCACCGAACAATTGATTTCCACAGGGTTGTTTACCGCCTCTTCCACTATGACTTTTCTGTCGTACTTCGAGGCGATTTCTATGGCGCATGAGAGTTCCTCTCTGGTCCCGGCCCTGCCGATGCCTATGCTGGAGCCCAGGTTGGCCGGCTTGACAAACAGGGGATATCTCAGTTTTGATTCTATATCCTCTATAACTGCATCGGGATTTTTTTCATAGTTTTTTCTCAAGAACCACGTATAATTGACAACCGGGATGCCGTTGGCTTTAAAAATGTCTTTCATCAAGATCTTATCCATGCCGACGGCGGAACCTGCGACACCGCTGCCCACATAAGGTATGTCCGCCAGTTCCAGGAGGCCCTGCATGGTCCCGTCTTCGCCGTGGGCGCCGTGAAATGCCAGGAAGGCCACGTCGATGTTTACGGATTCCGGCTCTCTTTTGAAAACCCCGGTCTTAAAAGGGTAAAAATACAGTTTTTTCAGGCCAGGGATAGGAGTCATGACAACCTGCCTGCTCCTTGAAAGCAGCCGGTCGACATCGCTGTAATTCTTGACATCTAGGAGTTGGTCACCGGTATACCAGCGGCCATCTTTACTGATATAAACGGGAAAGACGCTGTATTTCGTTTTGTCAATATTCTCTATCACCTGAAGGCCGGTAATTACAGAAACTTCGTGTTCCACGGACCTGCCGCCAAACATCACGGCCACGTTTAACACAATCGATCCCTCCTTTTTTTCATATATATCATATATATATTATATTTTCATATATATTCCATATATATTAAACCCTGCGCCAAAAGCTTATTCATCATAGTTGTCCGGAAGATCGTTTTCAAAAAGCACCACATCTCCCGGCCTTACGATTTGACTCAAGACGGCCGTGGCCTCCTCCAGGCCGGCGACCACTCTTATCCTGTCTCGCGGGAAATTCCCTTCCTCAAGCCCCTCCAGTATGGGCTTCGACCTCTTCCTGCCAACCAGGATGGCATAGTCACAGCAGGCGGCCATAATTCTCCCCAGTTTCTTATTTTCCTCATATTCCACTTCCCCCAGCTCCACCATACCGGGCGTAACCACGATGCGTTTCCCCCCCTCCATCTCCTTAACGCACTCCAGGGCCTCCCGCGCTCCCACCGGATTTGAGTTAAAGGCGTCGTCTATTACGGTAACGCCGTTGCCGGTGTCCAGTATTTGAAGTCTGTGGGGGACGGGCTTGATTTTCCTCAATCCTTCCCGAATTTGTTCCACGCTCAGCCCGAGCCTCAGGGCCACGGCAATGGCGGCAAGGAGATTGCTCACATTGTGCCTGCCCAAAAGTCTGGCGCTGCAGTCAAATTCCGGTCCGCCCTTTACCCTTACTTTAAAGCTCAATCCCTCTCTGGAGTTTTTTACGTCCTCAGCCCGGATATAAAAATCTTTGTCAGGGGTTTCAAAGCCGTAAAGCAGCGTCTCGACTTTCGACCTCCCCGCCAGCTTCCGGCAGTGCTCATTGTCCCCGTTCATTATCGCCAGGCCGCCGGGCGGGAGGGATTCGATGAGTTCAAACTTGGTGCCTGCCACATTGTCTAGGGTTTTAAAGGTCTCCAGGTGCTGGGGGCCTATGGCCGTCAGCACACCGATTGAAGGTTTCGCCAGCCTGCAGAGGGTTTTTATGTCCCCCCTGTTCCTCGCCCCCATTTCGCACACGAATATCTGGTGCGTTTCGTTGAGCTGCTCCCTGATTACCCTCGTTACCCCCATGGGAGTGTTGTAACTTTCCGGCGTCATCAGGGTGTTGTACTTCTCCGAGAGGATGGTTGCAATGAAATGCTTTGTGCTGGTCTTGCCGTAACTGCCGGTTATGCCTATAACTTTGAGGTTTTTCATGCCCTTTATTTTGTTTTGCGCCGACCTGAAATACCCCAGTTGAATAAGCATTTCGACGGGATAGAGGACCGCCGTCGATAAAAGCATGTCGACGGGCACCAGGAAAATTATTGCAGAAAGCGTCAGCAGGAAGCCCGCCGCTCCGCTTCGATAGACAAAACCGAGATACCCCAGACTCATCTGCCACGCGACGGCGAAGACAAAGAGTCTGGTGGCCCTGTGAGTAAATACCAGCGGCTTTTTTGCCTTTTTATTCGGTTTTAACCGTCTGAATTCCCCATATAAGATCGCCAGGCTCCAAATTGCAAAGGATATAAGGCTGCCTGCCGGTGCGCGTCCCCATGTCGCCGCCGGGAAGAGTATAAGTGACAGGACCGGGACCCATATCCTATCAATAAAAAGGCTTTTAATATTGTGACGAATCCACCCAAGGTATTGCTTGGGTTTGTAGCCTTCCAGCTGGACCATGTGAAGCTGCCATTTGGTTTCGAGAAATATGGCGGCAAAAAATACGGCCGCCGGCAAAGCGTATATAAAGACCCTCATTTTATCCGTTCCCCTCAAAAAATTTAGACACGATTATATTAAAATCATTGATTCGTTCAAGATACGAGAAGTGTCCCGCCCCTTTGAAAACCACCAGCCCCGCATCGGGAATCTCTTTCTCCATTATCCGGGCAAAATACAGCGGAGTTTCTTTATCGTTTTCCCCCCAGACCAGGAGGGTGGGGGATTTTATCAGCGGAAGATATTTCCTCAGATCCTGATTTACGACTTTTACAAAGGTGCCCCTCAGATTACCCGCCTCCCTGTAATCTCTGGAGCCGTACTTATCATAAAATCTTTCCAGTTTTTCTTCCCGGCTGCCGCCGCCAAAGAGCATATAGATCGCCTTCAATAATTTGAATTTATAAACTTTTATGTAGTATTTAAAGGTCCTTTTTGGTATCAACCCCGCGCTGTCTACAAGGACTATTTTATCCACCACCTCGGGGTGAAGGGCCGAGAGAAGAATGGTCACCCTGCCGCCGAAAGAATGGGCTATGATGTGAGTTTTTTCTATGCCCAGGGTTTTTAAAAATTTCAGGGTTAAATCCGCGTAATCATCCACCCCCCACGCCCCCTCGGGAGCGGTCGATTTCCCGAAGCCCGGGAAATCCATCGCATAAACTTCAAAAGCGGAAGAAAGATAATTGAAGACGGGCAGAAAGCTGTCCGCACACCCGCCCCAGCCGTGTAAAAGCAGCACTTTGGGGCCGCTGCCCGCCTTTTTGTAAAAAATGTCCAGACCGTCTATCTTTAAAAACATGTACACTCTCCCATTCAATGTTTTATTTATCCGGCATTCCGCCTCATAAGCCTTGCTATAGAACCCGATGCAGTTACCCTATTTCGTTTGCTTCGGGTTTAAGAGCAGAATGCAAGCGATATATGAAGTGGTATTGCGGCTGTGGCTACCCTCACTATTTTCGGCATAACCAAAACGCCCTATATAATTATAATGTGTAATGAAAAAAAGTAAAAGCGTTCCGGCGCCGGTATTTTATTTTTCGTGAAGCGTGCTCCCGTACCGCTCGTATTTATTATATTCGACTTTTTCGGTGGATATCCTTTTCCCAGGAAATAGGAATGCGATTTAATTGAAAGACACAAAAAGGGCCTCAATGTTCCATTTGAGGCCCTTGGAATGATATATTTCACGTGGGTTCGGTTTATTTATCTTCAACTTTTTACCTCTGTACCCTGCCCGATGCATCGCCTTTCATAAGGGTCTGGACTTCTTTCAGCGTCACGTGGTTAAAGTCGCCTACTATGCTGTGCTTCAGGCACGAGGCCGCCACCGCAAACTCCACGGCGTCCTGGGGCGCATATCCGTTTAAGAGGGCATAGATTAACCCTCCGCCGAAGGCGTCTCCCCCTCCCACGCGGTCCACAATGTGAATCTGATATCTCCTGGATCTATAAAATTCCCTGCCGTCATAGTAAAGGGCCGACCAGCCGTTGTCAAATGCGGAAAAGCTTTCACGGAGGGTAATGGCCACCCCTTTTAACGAGAATTTCTCCAGCAGCTGTCTGGCCACATCCCTGTAGCCTTCTTCACTCAATTCCCCCCTGGTAACATCCGATGTACCCGCCTTGATGCCGAACACCTTTTCCGCGTCCTCTTCGTTGCCTATGGCAACATCCACGTACTCCATCAATCCCGTCATGACCTTACCGGCCTTTTCCGTGGACCAGAGCTTTTTCCTGTAGTTGAGGTCGCAACTTACGGTGACGCCCATTTTTTTGGCGGTTTTGACCGCATCAAGGCACGCCTGGGCCGTATTGTCGCTCAGGGCCGGGGTTATGCCTGTAAAATGGAACCAGACGGCGCCCTGAAGTATCTTTTCCCAGTCGAACTCCTCGGGTTTTGCCTCGGATATGGCCGAATGACTCCTGTCATACACCACCAGCGAAGGCCTCTGGGAAGCTCCAATCTCATTGAAATAAATGCCCAGCCGCTCCCCGCCCCGCACTATATAATCGGTGTGCACGCCAAAGCGGCGCAGGTGATTAACGGCGGCCTGACCTATGGGGTTGTCGGGGACCTTTGTCACAAAATAAGCTTCCTCGCCGTAGTTGGCCAGCGATACCGCAACATTGGCCTCTCCACCCCCGTATGTCACATCAAAAGATTCAGCCTGAGTGAATCTCAAATAACCGGGTGGGGTTAAACGGAGCATTATCTCGCCGAAAGTGACCACCTTGTTTGGCATATTTGACACCTTCCTCACTTAGTTTTAATTTTTATTTACACGTATTTACTTTCTTGCTTCTTTAACGGCTTCTACAAACTTTCTGGCGGTCTCCTCCACCTCCTTGTAGTCGCCCTTCTTCGCTCCTTTCGTCAGTTCGCCGCCGACTCCAACCGCCGCGCAGCCGGCTTTTATCCACTCTCCCACATTATCCAGACTCACGCCGCCGGTGGGGATGATGGGGGCGTACGGCAACGGCCCCATGATGGCCTTTATCATGGAAGGGCCGAAAGCGCTGCCGGGGAAGAATTTGACAAAATCCGCACCCGATTCCATGACTTCAACTATTTCCTTAATTGACATGGCTCCGGGCATGGTGACCTTCTGGTAGCGGTTGCACAGTCTCACCATCTCGGGGTTGAAATAGGGGCTCACAAAGAATTCGGCGCCGGCCAGCATCGCGGCCCTGGCAGTCTCCGGATCAAGCACCGTGCCCGCTCCTATAAGGATTTCTCCTCCGGGATACGCCTTTTTAAGTTCCTTTATCACGTCTATTGCCCCGGGTACCGTCATGGTTATTTCGATGGATTCAATCCCGCCCGCCTTTACGGCTTCGGCGATCTTCAGGGCCTTTTCAGGAGATTCCGCCCTCACCACCGCAACTATGCCGCAGTCGATAATGCGCTGCATTACTTTTAACTTTTCCACCCGTAAGACCTCCTTGTTTCATAATGCGATATTGTGTTTCACTATATAAATATATTCTACACTTCTCCGGCAAATTCCTGCTTCCGATGCAAAACTGACAAAAAAAAACGGGATTCCATCTTACTTGAGACAGAATCCCCTTTTACCGCTTTTTGGGATATATGATTATTCCTCTTTTATGGCTTCTGACGGGCAATTTTCAAGGGCTTCTCTTGCTTCTCCCTCCGCGTCGGCGGGCACTTCGTCCACGGTGGCGTGGGCTTTTCCATCTTCGTTCCAGTCAAAAACCGCCGGGCAGGTATCGATGCATAATCCGCAGCTGATGCAAAGGTCCTGATCCACGTATACCTTCAAGGATAAAACCTCCTCTTTAAGTTTTCCTTGACTATTTTACCACAATCAGGTGGTGTTATGCAAAGGTTTTTTTAAATTTTTTCTTCCGCAAGGCCAAGACCCGGCGCAGACTTTCTGGTTTTAAGATAGAAGTATACCAAGGCCGCAACGGCCGCCATGACCCCCACCGGATATGATATGGCAGTCGGCAGTCCGAAGCCTTCCGGGGCCTGCAAGATATAAGTTACGCTTACCGCCGTCATGAAGGCGGCGGGGATCGTAGCCACCCAGTGCAACCGCTTCTCCCTGACGAGGTATACGGCGCCGGTCCACAGCATCAGCATGGCAAGAGTCTGATTCGACCAAGCGAAGTATCTCCACAGGATGTTGAAGTTCATTTGAGAAAGTATGGCGCCCACCGCAAACAGGGGTATGGCTATCTTGTACCTGTTCAGCATCGGCTGCTGGTTCAGCTTCAACATCTCGGCAATGGTATATCTTGCCGCCCTGAAGGCCGTATCACCCGAAGTTATGGGAAGGACCACAACACCCAGTATGGCCAGGACTCCGCCGAAAGTACCCATCATGGCAAAGGAGGCGTCTTTAACCACAGCCGACGGGCCCGCCGGCGTGGAAAGGGCTTTGCCGAGGCCGGCCGTACCTCCGTAGAAGCTTATGGCGGCGGCGGCCCATATGAGGGCTATAACGGATTCGGCTATCATCATCCCGTAGAAGATGAATCTTCCTTCCTTCTCATTCCTGACGCAGCGGGCTACGATGGGTGACTGTGTGGCATGGAATCCGCTAATGGCTCCGCAGGCTATGGTAATAAAAAGCAGCGGCCACAGGGGCGCTCCCCTGGGGTGCAGGTTTGCCAGCGTCAGTTCGGGGATTTTGTATCCCTGGATTATAAGAGAACCGCCGATCCCCGCCGCCATTATCAATAATATGGCTCCAAAAAACGGATAAATTCTTCCGATGAGCTTATCGATGGGGAGCAGGGTGGCCAGGAAGTAGTAGGCAAATATAATCCACACCCAGACGTTTTTTGTCAGCACCTCCGGCGTGAGAATGGCAAGCAAACCCGCCGGCCCCGTAACGAATACAACTCCCACCAGGACCAGGAGCAGCACCGCAAAGGCGTTGACAAAGACTCTGGTTTTTTCTCCCAGATATTTGGCCGCCAGTTCGGGTACGTTAGCGCCATTGTTTCTGATGGAAATCATGCCGGTCAAATAATCGTGTACGGCACCGGCAAAAATTCCTCCGAAGACAATCCACAGAAACGCCGCCGGACCCCACAAGGCCCCGGAAATAGCTCCGTAGATGGGCCCCAGCCCGGCTATATTTAAAAGCTGGATAAGGCTGTTGCGGTACTTGCCCATCGGGACATAGTCAACCCCGTCAGCTACGGTATAGCACGGCGTCTTCCGCTTTTCGTCGGCGCCGAAAACCTTTTCCACAAATTTTCCGTAGACGGCATAGCCGACAATAAGCGCGATAATGGAACCTGTAAAAGTCACCATCCCCAGAAACCTCCTTTTTTAAATTCTGTGATTTTCTTCTAATTTTATTTTAAATCAGAAAGATGACATGAGGTTAATTTTTTCCCCAAAAGGCAAAAAAAAAGGCCTTTCCGGTCGCTAAAAGGCCCTGACAGGCGGCTGCCTATATTTTGAATAATTCACGCATCTCCTTGGCATGTCTTCTGCTGACTGGGACTTCGTCTTTTTCATATCCTTTAATGGATAGTATGAATGTACCATTGAACCACGGGATTATTTCTTTGACCTTGTCCAAATTTACCAGAAAGCTTTTGTGAGTTCTGAAAAAACTGGGGTTTTTTATCTTTTCTTCCAGCTCCGAAAGGGTGTAGGGGCTTAAAAATTCCCCTTTCTCGGTCTTTACCTTGCTGCCTTTTTCCACGGCCTCGCAATAACATATCTCATCGGGGCAGACGAGGTATATCCTGTTGTTTTTCCAGAAGGACAGCTTGTTGTACGCAGGCTTCTGGACCTTTAACAATTCCGAAACTTTTATGGCCTCCACATCCTGCTTTTTTTCTTTAAAAATCTTAATGAGCCTTTCCACAGTTTTATCCAGTCTATTCTCCGAAAAGGGTTTCAGCAGGTAATCCACCGCATTTATTTCAAAAGCCCTGACGGCGTACTCGTCGTACGCCGTGGCAAAAACCACCACCGGCGCATTGCCTTTTTGAAAAATCTGTCTCGCCACTTCAAATCCGTCCATATCAGAAAGCTGGATATCCAGAAAAATTACGTCCGGATTCAGTTTCAATATTTTTTCGACGGCCTCCTGCCCCGATGAAGCTTCACCGATTACCTTTACTTCGGGGTAGGATTCCAGCAGATATCGCAGTTCCTCCCGCGCCGGGGCTTCATCATCCACCAGCAATGCCGTAAATTCCATTATCACTCCTCCTAAAGTTCTGAGCGGGGATAAAGAATTTTACCTGTGTGCCCGAACCCGGCCTTGAAGATATGGTCAGACGGCTTTTTTTCCCGTAGAGGCTCTCTAGGCGGCTGTTCACATTGCTCAGGCCTATCCTGTCCCTGAAAGTCCTTTGGGACAATACCTCTTCCGCCACCCCGGCTTCCATTCCAACGCCGTCGTCCGCCACGACTATTTCGGCGCCGTCACCCACATTTCTGGCAATTATCCGGACGGTTCCACCCTGTTTTTTGGGCAAAAGCCCGTGTTTTACGGCATTTTCTACCAGCGGCTGAAGGAGCAGGGGGGGCACCATAATATCCACCCCGGGGTCTATTTCAAATACGGCCTTCAACCTATCTCCAAATCTTGCCTGCTCAATTGCGAGATATGCCTTCACATGTTCTATTTCCTGCCTTAACGGCACGAGTTCGCGACCGGCGCTCAAATTTTTTCTGAAAAAATCCCCCAGGTATACCAGAAGTTCCCGGGCCTTCCCCGGGTCTTTCCGGCAGACCGAAATGATCGTGTTAAGTGCGTTGAAAAGAAAATGCGGATTTATCTGGGATTGCAGGGCCTTAAGCTCCGCCCTGGCCAGGAGCTTTGCCTGGTACTCCGCCCTGCCCAATTCCAGTTGAGTTGAAAAGAGGCTGCCAAGACCCTGGGCCAGTTTGATGTCCATGCTGGATATGCTGTTTTCCGTTTTTTTATACAGTTTTAATGTCCCGATAATATTGTTTCCTTCCTTGAGCGGGACCACCACCGCAGATTTTAAGGGGCAGCGTTCATTGGAACACTGGATTTCTTCTCTGGTGGATGCCACCTGGCATTCGCCGGTGATTATTGCCCTTCGAGTGGCCTCGGTGAGGATCTCATGCCCCGCTTTATGGTGGTCTTCTCCGGCGCCCAGATGGACCAGGATCGAACGATCATCGGTTATAGCCACCGCGTCAAAATTGGCCCTCTCCAGTATGATTCTGGCGGTCTTATAGACAGACAGTTCATTTATTCCCTGCCTGAGGTACGGCAGGGTTTCGGAAGCGATTTCAAGGGCCAGCTGCGCCTGAAGGGCTCCGACTTTCTCCTGTTCCTTAAATATGTTTTCAACTATTACGATAAAAATGGCTATACCCGTGGCATTCACTGAAGTCATCGGAAACCAGATGACCCTGACCAGTTCCAGCGCCGCCGAAAAGGGTTTCGCAATAAGCAGGATTATGGCCATCTGCAGGAGTTCCAGCGCGGCGCCTATTATAAAGGCCGTACGCCAGTTCACCCTCTCGTGCTTTAATTTCCTGTGGATTAGCCCCGCGATGGTGCCCTCGGTGATGGTGGAAACGGAGCACGCCACCGCCGTGAAACCGCCGATGTCTATAGCCCAGCGGTGAAATCCCGCAATGAAGCCCGACAGGATTCCGACAAAGGGGCCTCCAAGAAGCCCTCCTATTATAGCCCCCACGGCACGTGAGTTGGCTATCGCCCCATAAACGGGGATCCCCATATAGGTGCCCAGAATGCCAAAAGCGCCAAATATGGCCGAAAGCACCAGTTTATCTTTGAGGGACACTTCATGCTTCAAAATCAGGTTCTTGAAGGCCTTGTTGCCTGATAAAATATACGCTATTAATATAAACAACCCCAGTCTGTTGATTAAATTAAGCAGTATCGTATATGTCATGTTTTCATCTCCCTGAAATCTTTCACGGCCTGTTATACCGCCTTAAAATAACAAAAATCCAATTTTCACTTGTTGCAGGCGCCGCCTCAGCAAAGTGTATGTCTATTGTATAATAAAAGTGTAGTCTATAATAAATATATCACACTTATATTGAAAGCTCAAAATACCAAATTTAGACTTAATTCTTACATGGCATGGCACGGCCTGGCCCTATATACTGACACAATATGTTCATAATGTTGCTAAGTATTGATGAAAATATAAAAGCCGGTGAAAGCAGCAAATAGCCTACCAGTAAGGTAGGCTATTTTACTTTAATTCAGTTTTTCAATTTCAAGCTGGGGTTGCTCAGCCGCCAGGGCCACCTTAAAGCCTGCTCCTTGCCCGCCAGCGGAAATCCCGGCAGATTAATTTTACATCGAAGTCATCGTCTTTTTATGCTTCCCGGTCAATATGCCGTAGGCCTGAATGATCAGGAGGACGGCCAGTATGAAAAGCAGCACCGCGAATACGACAAGCAGATAGTTGCCGGCAGCCGCATTTGCCTTAATCAGGAAAAAGAGAGCCGTCAGGGTGACCGCAAACATGAATATCATCGGAATGATGAGCATGCTGTTGTTTCTGCCGGCGTTGGCCAGCCATGTGGCCACGGCGAGGAGGGCCACGGCGGCAAGCAACTGATTGGCGGACCCGAAAATCGGCCATATAACCTTCCAGCTGGTAAACGCCAGGACGACCGAAGCCAGCACCGTAACAATGGAGGCCACGTACCTGTTGCCGAAGAATCGTGCAGTCGGGCTTGATTGTGTTTTTTCACCGGACTCGGAAATGTTTTCAAAAAACTCCTGGAAGGCAAACCTCCCCAGTCTCGTGGCCGTATCCAGCGTCGTCAGGGCAAAAGCCGACACGGCCAGGGCGGCAAAGGTCTTGCCGATAGTGAAATTAACGCCCAGACTTGTCATAAAGGTCCCCAGGCCGTCGGCAAATACGTTTGTGGGCCCGGCTTTCATAAGGGCGGCAAATTTATCCCCGGTCAAGTATGCCGCCGTTATGATTGCAATCATGGCAAGTACCCCTTCTATAAGCATTGCGCCGTACCCTATAATCCTGGCATCCCGCTCTCTATCCAGCTGTTTTGCCGTCGTGCCGGAAGCCACCAGGGAGTGGAAACCGGATATGGCGCCGCAGGCTACGGTAACAAAAAGCATGGGGAATAAATACTGGGTCCCCACCTTAAAGCCGGTAAATGCCGGCAGCCGTATTTGAGGATTGTACAAAAGAATTCCTATAATGCCTCCTGCCATCATGCCGTAAAGGAGAAACGAGTTGAGGTAATCTCTCGGCTGCAAAAGTATCCATACGGGCATTACGGAAGCAGCTATGATATAAACGGCAAGGATAATAATCCACATCACCTTTGACAAAGACAGCGGTGCGAAATAACCTATTACAATACATAAGGCCAGGATAATTACTCCTATGATAGTGCTGGCGGTAAGGGATGCGTTGCGCCTGTATACGCTGAATCCAAAGGCTACCGCCAGGGGGATGAACAAAAGCGACGCCGTGGCGGCCTGAGGTGTGGCGACAAAAGTATCGGCGACAATGTTGGCAAAGGCGGCCACGATAAGCACGAGGGTCAGCCAGGAGAATAACAGGAACAGCCTTTTTGCCGTCAGGCCGACGTTCACTTCTATAATATCGCCTATGGATTTCCCCTTATGCCTTAAAGATGCAATGAGCGAACCCAGATCATGAGCGGCGCCCAAGAATATGCTTCCTATCACTATCCATAGGACGACGGGTATCCACCCAAATATGGCCGCCTGAATCGGGCCGTTAATGGGTCCCGCCCCCGCAATGGAGGCGAAGTGATGTCCCAAAAGCACCGGGGCCTTTGCCGGAGCGTAGTCAATCCCGTCATACATGGTATGAGCCGGAGTTTTTCTTTCGTCCGTTAATCCCCACTGCCTTGCAAGCCAGCCGCCGTAAAAAGTATATGCTGTAAAGAAAATCACGACTGCACCCAACAGCAGCATTATTGCGCTCATATACAAATCCCCCTTTGTTTTTTAATTACCCATAGAGCTGTGGCTGGAATAAATAAAAATCCTCCATCACCTCTCTTGCCTTTCTGTTTGCCACCACCCTGCGGGAAATAATATCCACTCCAAGAAGCCCCGTGTCGCACCATCCCATCAAACCAAATCCAAAACAGCCGGCACATTTGTATCTTTTTATGTAATCGGCCGCATCTTCCGTCATGCCCTTTTCGGCTATTATTGCGCCGATTATGGTGGTACACATATGCCTCAAATCCGGTCTGACCAAAAGCTTTACCTGCCCCTTCAGCCACTCTCCAAATTCCCGGATAAAATTAAAATCCAGCGTATCACAGCATTTTACCATCCTGTACTCATGGACCTCATATTCATCCAGCACTTTCGTCAAAAAGAAGCGCCGGTTTTTTAAGTGAAACACGGCATAAAGGTCCATAACCCTGTCGCCCAACGGGTGGTTTCTATAAACGTCAAAATATGCCCTGTGTCTCTGTTCCAGCAAGCGGATATAATTTTCTCTGTCCATATGGGTCACCTCCCGGAGGCATACAGTTTTAAACACGGGCTTGTTTCATGAAATGTTTTCTATGATGGATTTTTTGTTATTTATTAATTTTTATTATATTCCATCTTTTTTGTTTTATGTCACATTTTTCTCCAAGCGGCATAAAATTTAAATCGTCCGTCGAAAAACAGCACCGAACGGCAGTTACGCAAGAGCTGTAAAAGAATGTATTCCTTTGATTTTTTTTGTGTGCTATAATTTGCTTAAGAAAAAAATTTGACAACCATCGTTTTAACAGGGAGTGGCTTTCTTGCAAAAAATAAATCCGTCCTTTTCAGCGGGCACTTTAAAGCGCGGCATCCTGGCCGGTATTGACGTCACCTGGCAGCTGGCGCGAATCATCATTCCAATTTATTTTATTGTGACTTTTTTAAAACACACTCCGCTATTGGATAAAATATCGGTTTTATTCGCACCTTTTATGGGAATATTCGGTCTTCCTGGTAAAGCCGCCGTTGTCCTGGTACTGGGGAACGCGGTAAACCTGTACGCCGCCATCGGAGCCATGATATCCCTTTCTCTCTCGGTCAAGGAAATAACCATTCTTGCCATCATGCTGTCCTTCTGCCACAGCCTGCCGGTGGAAACGGCCCTCGCAAAAAAAATCGGCCTTTCGGCCGTAAACGTCATAGCCGTCAGAGCCTGCCTGGCCGTCATCTCCGGGCTGGCGTTTAATTTAATCCTTTAAAACAAATACTTGGAGGAATCTTATGGTGGTTCAGATTTTAAAAGAGGCATTTACCGGCAGTTTCCTTTCGGTAAAGCAAATTGCCCTTATCGTCATACCCATCATGATTTTAATGGAAATACTGAAAGACCTGGGGGTGCTGGACAGGATAGCCCAACTTTTCTCTCCGGTGGTAAAGATCTACGGTTTGAAAAAAGAAGCGGGATTCCCCCTGGTGATAGGAATAATAATAGGCCTCTCTTACGGCGCAGGTGTCATCTTCCGGTCGGCAAAAGAGGACAAGCTGCCGAAGAGGGATCTGTACCTCATAACATATTTCCTTGTGTCCGCCCATGCGGTATTTGAGGATACCGCCATATTCATGGCCATTGGAGCCAGCGGCGCGCTTCTCCTGACCACCCGGCTTGTTGTGGCGGCGCTCTTTACTTACATTGCATCGAAATTGATAAAAGAACAACCTGACATAGGGGTGAATGGGATTGAATGAATCAAAAGAAAACAGCTTCAAGGTCATCAGCCTGCCTAAGCTCAACGGACTTACTCCCACACTGGAGTCTACGGCGCTCAAGCTCATGGAAGAAGCCGGTGAGCTGGCTCAGGCCATAGGAAAATTCCGGGGGCAGAGCGGTGAAAAAATCCGCATGGATGAAAAAGAAGTGGTGGATAAAATGGCGCAGGAACTCCTGGACGTGGCCCAGGTGGCAGTCTCCATGATGTTTGTGCTGGAAGAAAACTACGACATAGATCTGGATGAAAAAATTCGGCAGCACATCCGAAAATTGAAGTCGAAAGGTTATCTCAAGTAAAGAACACCATAGGTCCCCCGCCGGTTAAAAATTTCCTTCGAAATTTACGTAAGCTGGAGTTCATTGACCGTGGCCGCAAGGTTTTCGAAAAATTCCCTGTTTGTCTTGGTCCTCTTAAGCCTGCTTATCAGTGTGGAGGCCGCTTCTACCGTATCGAGCTGGGCCAGCGCCTTTCTCAAAACCCACACCGCTTCCAGTTCGTCTTTTGATAGGAGCAGTTCTTCCCGGCGCGTGCCGGATTTTTTTATATCTATGGCCGGATATATTCTGCGCTCCGCCAGTTTTCTGTCCAGGTGAATTTCCATGTTGCCAGTGCCCTTAAACTCTTCGTATATCACATCGTCCATCCGGCTGCCGGTCTCCACCAGGGCGGTGGCGATAATGGTCAGACTGCCGCCTTCTTCGATATTCCTGGCGGCTCCGAAGAACCTCTTCGGCTTGTGCAGGGCGCTGGGGTCAAGGCCCCCGGAAAGGGTCCTACCCGTGGGAGGCACGACCAGATTGTTGGCCCTGGCCAGGCGGGTTATGCTGTCCAGCAGGATCACCACGTCTCTCTTACTCTCCACCAGCCTCTGAGCCCTCTCCAGTACCATGTCAGCCACTCTCAGGTGGTTTTCCGGCAGTTCGTCAAAGGTGGAACTTACCACCTCGCCGTCTACCGAACGCCTGATGTCAGTGACCTCTTCAGGCCTTTCGTCTATGAGAAGCACGATAAGCTGTATTCCCGGGTGGTTTCTGGTCAGGGCATTGGCTATTTTTTTGAGCATCATGGTCTTGCCCGCTTTGGGGGGAGAAACTATGAGGGCGCGCTGGCCTTTGCCTATAGGAGCGATGATGTCTATAATCCTGGTGGACAGGTCCTGCGGGTCGTTTTCCAGGGTGAGTCTGGGCTGCGGGAATATGGGTGTCAGAGAATCAAAGTGAAAGCGCCCGACCGCGTGCTCAGGGTCGAGGCCGTTTACCGCGGAGATCTGCAGGATGGCCCTGTATTTTTCACCCTCTTTGGGGGGACGCGTTTTGCCGGCAATCATATCGCCGGTCCTCAAGTGGAACCTACGGATCTGGGAAGGGGAAATGTAGATGTCTTCATCGGATGGCAAATAGTTTTCAATTCTCAAAAAACCGTAACCGTCCGGCAATATCTCCAGGACTCCTTCGGCCACAGCGTCGCCGGGCTCGTCGGCCATGGCCTCCATGATTTTTATTATGAGATCGCGCTTGCGGTACTTGTAGTAACCCGGTATTTTTTTCTCGCGGGCGATTTCATGCAGTTCGGCAATGGTCTTTTTTTCAAGTTCGGTAATGAGCAAAATCTCACTTCCCTTTGATTTGATTTTTATTTGGCTGGGAAATACGGCAGGAGCTTTAATGGAAATACCTGGAAGAAAGGAAAATTTTAACGGTTCTCATTAGAAATTATGTGTCCCGGAGGGAAAAATATTCATAAGAGGGGTAAAATAAAACTTTTTAAAAAAGGAGACCCTCAACCGGGCCTCCTTTTTATAGATACACCGAGGAGGATTTGCCTTTTGTAATTTATTATATCATTTATATAGGGCAGCGTCAAGATAAGGGTGCAATGCCATATTTTAACTTTTATTCAGTTCCGTGGTTGCCGTCAAAATGGAAGTTCTACAAAAAAGGTGGTCCCTTCCCCTTCTTTTGATTCAAATCTGATTTTGCCCCCGTGATTTTGTATAATTCGCTTTGTTATGTAAAGGCCCAGGCCCGTCCCGTTTTCCTTGGTGGTAAAGAAAGGCTTGAACAATTTTTCCCTGTTTCCTTCCTTAATACCAACTCCGTCGTCTTTTATCTCAACGATTATTTTGTCCTCTTGCCTGCGGGATTTTATAAATATGTTTCCCTCCTTTGTGATCGCCTCAAGGGAGTTTTGAATGAGATTTAAAAAGGCCTGTTTTAACTGGTCTTTATCGCCGTACACCCATAAGTCTTTTTCCATGTCCAAACGGCAGGAAACTGTTTCAGTAAACCTGGCCTTAAAGAGGTTTAACACTTCCTCCATCAGTTTGTCTATATAAATCCTGTCGTTCTTTTTTATCTGCTGTCGTGAGAGTATTAAAAAATCTTCCACGATTCTGCGGAGCCGGTCCAGCTCGGAAATCATTATATGGGTATATTCTCTTCGTCGATCATCTTTTCCGAGGCTGTTTTCCAAAAGCTGCAGAAAACCCCTGATTGAAAAAAGGGGATTTTTTATTTCATGGACGGCGCTTGCCGCCAATTCTCCGGATACCGCCAGGCTTTCTATCCGTGTCAAATTTTCTCTGAGCTTTTCGATTTCGCCTTTATCTTCATAGGATACAATGACGCCCAGCGGGCCTTCCGAATCTTCAAAAAGGGATGTGCTCACATCATAGACGTATGATCTGTTGGCATTCTCTTCATCCCGGTTTTCAATTACGATCCGGTGGTTTCCTTCTCTGACAAATAAAAGGGGGGCCTCTAAAACGGTGTCAACCCTTTCCGCCAGCATATCCTCATAAACTTCGGCATATTTTAAGAGATTAAACGCCCCATCTCGAAACCCGTCTCCCATTCGCCTTCTCCTCTCGCCGCCAAATCTAAGGTTGCAGAAACTTTGTCAAGCACAGCTTTGAGTTCTTGAAGGTCAAAGGGTTTTACCAGACAGGCAACGGCACCTTCCTCCCTCGCCCTCTTCAAATACTCGTTGCTGGAACAACCCGACATGAAAATGGTGGCAACTTCAGGCATTTTTTCTTTCAGGTGAGACAGAAGGGTTATGCCGTCTATACCTGGAATGGTCATGTCCACCAGGGCTATGTCAGGCTTTTCCTGATATGCCATTTCCAGAGCTTCCAGGCCGTCCGACGCTCCAAAAGTCCTGTAACCTGAAGAATTGAGAGCTTCAAGCAGCATGGCTCTCACCCAAAGCTGGTCGTCCACAACCATCACTTTGAACTTTTGGCCCACTTTTTTTATCCCCCAATCTTTCAGTAGCCTCATCCGGCTCTATTTTTTGCCGGCAGTTGTTCCCCTGAAGTCACTACCTTCATGAGATAATTAAAAAGGATAATTAGTAAAATATTTAGAGAATATATTTATTATTCTACAAGAAATACTTATTTCCTTTCATCATATTATATACTTATTATAAATTTTTAAATTCTAGGTATAAAGGCCCATAACGATAGTCCTGAATCTCTATGGTCTTTATCTTGATCCCTCGAGGCAGAATCACCCTCCCGTTTTTTACGGGGTACTCCATGCCGTTGACAATAACCGAAGTGGACACCGGCTTTTTTGAATCCCGCTCTCTTACTGTGACACTACCTTCAGGCAAATAATCCACCAGCAGTGTCTTTTTTCCCACCCAGAGTTTTACCGGAATGTAAGACTCCCCTCCTCGCCCGTCTTTTACGGAAAGGTACCCCGTAAATTCATTTCCACCGCCGGGTACCGAGACAAGCAATTTGACCTTCCGGTTTTCACCAGTCCGGCCTTCAGGAACCTGTTCTTCAACGACGATCCCCCCGGTACCGGCCAGGACACGGTAGTTCACCCTGAACCCGGCGGACCCGCCGGGCACCGAAAAACCGTCTACATATACAAAATATTCACCCGGCGGCGGTTTTACCAATTGAATTTTTTCATGGTTTACGTCCACCTGAGCGGATGAAGCAACTTCTTCGTACTCACCCCCATTGCCGACCTTTTTGTACAGATACAGGTCCACATCGCCATCAAATGATCCCACCGGCTCCAGATAGACATCAAGCCTTACGGCACCAGCGGGAACTTTTATCTCCGGTCCCGGTGCAAATTCTCCGTCGGCGACGCTTACAATTTTCGACACAAAGGCCTGCCCTTCATCCGCCAACCCGACCGCCGTCAGGATACCGCCGACAGACCCCGCGCCATTTTTCAACATAATTTCCCGGGAAATTTGCTTCTGTCCTTTTGCGGCGGAAAGAGCCACGCAGTCTCCGTCTAAAAAGGCGCCGCCGGCCGATACGGTCAGGCTGTACTCCGTCTTATCCGCCCCGAAGTCCGAAAGGTTATAGTCGGAAACCACCACCGCTTCCCAGACGCCGGGACCGGGCCCCGGCTTTGAAAAATGAGTTGAGACTGTCGGCGCTTCGTAGTCAGCCCCGGCATAGCCCTCAAAGACTTTGCGGCCGTCGGGGTCGTAGATGTAAATAAGCCCGCGCCCCATGGCATCGGCTTTATCTTTATTAACGGTCAGATTAAAGCTCAGCTCCGACATGCCGGGTTTTACACTGAAGAAATAGCGGTGCCATCTTGACGGGCTCAGCGAACCCTCAAGGCTCACGCTGCCTGACTGTGCCAGGTCGTAAGGCACCACGGCCGTGGTGCCAAAATCCACCACCGGGACCCCTTCCTCCCCGACAAAACCCCGGGTCCGGGCTGTGTAAATACCAGGCTTTTCCGGAATGTCGTAATAAATCGTCACCGCCCGCGGTTTTCCGCGGGGCAGCAGGATGTTTGTTTTATCCTGCTTTACCCATGACGGGTCGGACTTTAATTTTAATGCCAGCGTCGAATCCGACAGGTTTGTCAGTAAAATTTCCACCCTGCCCGCAAGCCGGTTTTTAAAGAACACTCCGCCGGTATAACCGGCGGCTCCGGGCAGTTTGGCCACCACATTCTGTGCCGCCGGGCGGTCTTTGAGGAATTTTACGGCATCCCACGATTTAAATACGTCTATGAGACCGTACCCCTGCTCAACCTCCAGATACCCATTTATTTTTCTGGCTCCCAGTTCCAGCGATTTTTTCAACAGGCCCGCCGAAACGGGGATTCCTTCCCGCCTGGCCTTTTCCAGAAGCAGAGCTGCACTCCCGGACACGAAGGGCGCCGCCATGCTGGTACCATCCATTAAGAAATATCCGCCGCTGTCCCACCGGGCCACGGTGGATATGACACTGGACGGCGCCACCACGTGCGGAAGCAACGATCCATTTATGGAAGGACCGGCACCCGAAAAATACCAGATTGTATCGCCGTCGACTTTTGCGTTGTAGTTGATTTTCCAAAGGGGCGGGGACATATACGCCCCCACTGTTATCACGCTTTCACCGTCGGCGGCTCCAGCGGCGGTGGCAAGGCCGGGGCCGGTGTTGCCGGCCGCTATGACCAGCAGCGTTTTGCGGTCCAGCGATATCTTCTTGAACAGTCTTGATTGAGCCAGTTGTTCCTGGCCCGAGGACGCCACACCCCCGATGCTTATATTTATGATATCGGCTCCTTTTTCTCCGGCGTATTCCACCGCCCTCGCTATGTCCTCCCAGTTTCCCTCGCCCGAGGAGCCCACAGCCTTGACGGCTATTATCTGAACCCCAGGTGCCGTGCCTATGAGCCTTCCGTTGGCGCCTATTATACCCGCCACATGGGTGCCGTGGCCGTTGCCGTCGAAACTGATTTTTACGTGTTTTCCTGCCGGATCGATCTCGGAGACCACAAAAGAAGATTCCTCCACGTACTCGGTAGCGGGATTGTCCCTCCCAAAGCTTGCCCACTCAAAACCTTTATTATAAACTTTCAGGGGTTTTTCATCGGAAAAATCGTCGTTCAAATTGGTGTCCACATAAACGGTGTCATATACCCCGGGCAGGGAGGAATCGGAGACCAGCACTCCGAAAATGTCTTTATTATCACCATCGCGATTTAAATCCTGGTCGATATACCCCCTTTCGTCCAGCTGGCTTTCTTTCAACATGCCCGCGCGAAAGCTGCCGCTTCTGGAAATAATTCCGGCCGTACCGTACCTGCGGCCCTGCAGGAAAACAGTATCCTCTGACGGCGAAGCGGCCGGCCGGGTCTGTACCAGGCCTTCACTGGTAAAATCGGCGTAGTCTATGATTTTTAATGCTCCGCCGGGGGTTTTCCGGAGGTCGGGGTGGCTCGGGTCGATGCCGGTATCGATCACCGCCACCTTTATCCCCCTCCCGTCAACTCCCATTTGCTCCCTGAACAAATCAGCCTTAATGTCTTTCAAAGCCTGCCTCATCCCGGCGTTTACGTCAAAGCCCTCAACCGCTGCCGGCGCTCCCGACATTTTCCCAAATATTGTCAAAATAATGATAAGTAAAACAGCAATTTTTTTCGGCATACATCTCATTCCTTACCTGACACTATGTGCTCGACCGTATGTACGAGACGCGGCGGCTTCCGTCAAGGATGATATACACTGGTATCCCAGCCATTTCTTTAACGGAAACCCGGGTGCGGCCCCGAAAGGCCGCCACGTCCCCCGAAAGCGCAAATTCCTCGGTTTTGCCATTTATTTCGATTTTAATTGATTTAATATCGTCTCCCTCTATTGCAGCCCTGCCGAAAAAGTCGTAAATATAGCCCTGTCTTGCCGCCACCTGCGCCAGGATCTTCGCCGCCTCCGCCCTGGTGGCCGGCCGGGCCGGTTCAAACAACCCTTCCGGTGTGCCGGTCACGACGCCGTTGTCCACGGCTCGCGCGATATGGCTCCTGGCCCATGAGGGAATCCTGTCAACGTCCTTGAACCTCTCAAGAAGCGGGTATGTATCTTGGTCACCGCCGGATTCGCCGGGGAAAAAAGCCCTGTAAATCATGGCGACCATTTCGGCCCGATTCAGACTCCTATCCGGGTAAAACCTTGCACCCTGTCCCCTGGCAATCCCCAGTTCCCAGGCGGTGGTTATGTAGCCTGACGCCCAGTGGCCGTCGGCATCTTCAAAGGGGCCAGGATAATTTTTTATCTCCTCCGCATCCTGCCCATACCCCAGGGCGACCACCAGCATCTTTACAAATTCGGCCCTTGTGACGGCCTTCTGAGGGAAAAAGTTTTTACCGTCGCCGTTTACAATCCCCTTGGCCACGAGCATGCGTATCTCCGGCTCGGCAAAGTTGCCGCTTACATCGGCCAGTTCCGCTGCAAAAGCCGTACTTGATTTTGCATTAAAAGAAAAAAAAACGGCGAACAATGTTGTTATTACCAATACAACATAAGATGTCTTTAACTTGGTCAAATTCGACTTCATCCTTTTATCCTCCGGGTTGGCACCATAAGTCGAAGGGCGCGTTCAGGAGTGTTTGTAATCCTCAATTAGTGAGCACCACTATACTGTCCGCAGTGAACAGGCCGCTGTCGTAGGCACCGACAGCTATAATCTCGTCCCCTACATTAATCTTTCTTACGCTTATATTATCTCTGCCTTTTATGAACACCGTATCATCATCATAATGGATCTCTTTTGAGTCCCTTGTTCCGTCCGATTTTTTGATGCTTATAACTATAACCCTCGGGCCCGTGTGAATATACTGAACCGTTCCCTTAAAGGTCTCCGTGGCCTGCCATGCGGTAACTTTTATGCTTGTAGCTTCATCCCCTTCGGCCCTGATGTCTACCTGGTAGTCAGGCTTTAAATCGTATATTTTGATTTCTTTTGAATCCTGTGTAATGTCGGTATTTGAAGTAACATAAAACGTGATTTCTTCGCCATCTTCGTCGATTATTGTGATGGAGGGGTTATCTGAAAGTGTTATGGATTTTATCCTTCCGGATGTGTCGCGCTTAACGCTTTTTGCCACAATTTTTATCGCTTTATTGTACTCTAAGGTAATATCCACTTCATCGCCCTTTTTCAGTTCGTCTATATCCGCCGACCTTCCGTTCCTCTTTATGCTGACATCGCCGTCTATTTCTATATCCTGTGTGTCGCCGTCTTCATCTTCTACAGTAATTACGGGGTTCTTCGACAGGAAGCTTATGTTTTCGACGATACCTTTAACTTCTTTTTGGGCGCTCTCGGCCTCGATCTTTACCACCTTACCGCCTGCTATAGTTAAACCGGCAAGATCTCCCGGAACCAGATTCGCAAGGGTTGCAACCTGTCCGTCTTTTACGACCAGCACGCCGCTATTTATGCTGTAAGTTTCGGAACGGCCGGTTTCATCGTTATCAATTACCAGCAGATCTGATCCTATTATGGACTTTAATATTCCTTTAATGCTTTTTTCGACGGTCTTGGCTTCCAACTTGATTATGTCCGTGCCGGAAACCAGGAGTGAAACAGGCTGTCCCGCCGCCAGATCGCTTAAGCCGGCAGATTTGCCGTCCAGGTATATAGCCGCTCCGGCTTTTACGTTCAGGACCATGTCAAAGCCCCCGGATTTTTTTACAGTCAGGACTTTGCGTTCAATATCGATATCCGCTATGGTGCCCTCAACAGCAGTGCCGGTAAGAGCGGAGGAAGGCGATTCTCCGGCAATTTTTTCTATATAAGCTGCTGTGCCGCCGCTAACCCGGTCGGGTATAATCTCAACATTGTCCCCGATTTTAATATCTTCGAGGTTGGCCTTCACCAGGGCGCCCTTTTCGTCCTCTTTGTAAATGCTTGCAGAATTGTTAACCGAGTATTTTACAGAGTTCCCGCTTTGGAGCTTAACCTTTATCGAAGCCAACCATAAGGACGGGTCGACCTCCTCCACCCGCCCTCTGACCACATTTTGCTGCACAGGCAGATGCTTTGCCACACTGAAAAGCACTTTTGCCGCCTCTGCCCTGGTGATGCTGTTGTTGGGTTTGAAATTATTGTCGGTATATCCCTGCAAAATCTTCTTCTCCACCGCTATTTCCACATAAGACCTTGCATCGAGCGGTATGGCGTAAATGTCTTTAAAGGAGAGGTTCACGTTTTGCCGGCTCTCGGCTTCCTCACCCAGGCCGAGGGCCTTTACAGCGAAAACAGCCACTTCGTACCTTTTGGCATCGTCATCGGGCCTGAAGTCGTCAAGGTCTTTGCCTGAAATGATGCCTTTTTCCACCGCTACTGCCACATATCCCCTTGCCCAGGCGGGCACGGCATCGGCTTTCGGGAAGTCAGCCGGAAGGCTCTTGGTTTTGGCCTCATTTTCCAGGCCCATCAACCTGACAAGCATGGCTATGATCTGGGCGCGTTTCACCGGGCTCTCAGGTGCGTAAGACGTCTCGGTTACCCCGCTGGTTACTCCGGCAAGGTACATCTTTTCAATATACGGCCTTGCCCACTGATGCCTGGAGGTTATATCCTTAAATTTCAGATCAACAGCCATGGCCGGTACAGTGCTCACCAAGACCAGAATCCCCGCCAGGCAAATCACCAGAAATTTTTTCTCAAACAAAAAATTTAATTTTCTCACGGTGGCCCTCCTCTCATCTTTTTATACTGTATATTCTACAAAACATTGGACATATCCTTCTTTTTTTACAAAAAAGGGCGGTGTTACCGCCCTCTACCGGAAATTATATGCCTTTTTAGTCTCGATCTCAGGCCTCTATTTCAACCACCAGGCTGCCGTCGATGGTCAATTCCACTTCCATGCCGGCCTTTATATCCGAAATTCTATCTATGCCCTTCAGCTTAACGTTGCTGTCGAGAGTAAATGTGTGCTTTACATTTTCTTCATCCACAACGGTGATTTCCCACCGCTGGTCTCTTAGCGCGAAAGAATACACCCTGCCTCTCAGCCTACCGTTTCTTATTTCACTCCGGGTTATTTCTCTTAATCTTTCTTTAAAACTGTGTACTTCCACCGATATGGCCACGTTTTCGCCATCGCCCTTTTCGGCTTTTACCCTTGCCCGGTCGCCGGCCTCTATATCCGAAAGGTCTGCCGGTTTGCCGTCCACCGTTATATCGGTGTCTTCGCCTATCTTAAATGTCAGGACATCCCTATCTCTCACAGGGTAGAATTTTTTCACCTCTATGAGACCGCCGCTCATGTATATGGAAACCCGGTCCGCTGAAATCCCGCCTATCACGACTATTTTTTCCCCGACATAATACTGCATGCCCCCGGTTTGACCCACCAGAACAAATCTTTCGTCTCCCGTATCAAGCTCGTAGTGCGACCCTTCTATGTCACTTTTTTTGAGCACACCCACAAAGCCCTCATCTTCCTCTTCGGCATAAGTGACAATGGATATTTCGTCATCTTTTTCATCGACATCGTACACGAGGCCGTCCGCGCTGAATGTCACCTCTTCCCGTTCTCCCAGCACTTGAATGAAAATGACCATGCCTTCAACGTCCAGGACTAATTCCACCCTATCGCCCACCTGCAGGTCATTCAGGCCCCTGTATTTTTCGTCGATATAGACCGGGGCGTTTTCGGCCGCATAATAAGTTTTTTCATCACCGCCGGTCTTTACGGTTATGCTGTACCGGCCGTCTTCATCTATATCGATGTCAGTTATGACACCGTCGGCTTTTTTGCCGTCACCTTCATCGGATACATCGTTCAGTTTGTTGATGATGACGGCCATTTCGGCCCTGGTAACCGGTCGTTGGGGCATGAACAGATTGCCCGGGTAGCCTTTCATCAGGCCGAGATCCACAGCCACATATACATACCCCACGGCATTCTTCGGAATCGCTGCTGCGTCTTTAAATGGGAGTTTTTCTTTCATGTGTGCTTCGGCTTCGTCTTCCCTGCCCGCCGCCCTTACGATATATCTGGCCACTTCATACCGCTTGGCGGGAGCGTTGGGATTAAAGCTTTTCAACTCTTCGGGCTTAACTATACCCTTTTCCACCGCCATGGCTACGTAGTAATAAGCATCCGCCCATGGGAGCTTGATGTTCTTGACGTCCTTCGGTATGGATTTAAGGCTTTTTGCCTCATCCTCCCATCCCATGACCCTCAAAGCAATGATGATGGCTTCAAGGTGAGTCACGTTATTCTTCGGTTTAAAGTAACCTCCGGGATAGCCGGTAAAAACCCCCATGGCGTACATCCTGTCAATGGCCAGCCTTGCCCATTCCAGATTGTCCACATCGTTAAATCCTTTCCAGACGGACTTCCCTTTGGGCTGCTTTCCTTCCGGCCCTTTAGCAAAACCCGCCGGCATCGCAAATGTCACCAACAGCATCGCAAGCAGCAACACGGCCATCCATTTCTTTCTTTTTATTTTTTTCATAGAAAAAACCCTCCTTCTTTCCAGCTGTTTTGCGTCCAACAAATTTTTTACTCTGTTATATATATCGGTTAGACAGCCGGAAATATGAGGGCACTTTGCAAACGTAATATTATTGTAATAATGCTGTAACATTGCTGTCACAAAGCTTCATTCGCTATTCCATAGAGCAGTATATCCATTGTCTTTTCCTTTATTTCTTCCAACAAATTTTTTTTGCCTGTCCCGTCAATTTCCTCCATTACAAAAACTCTCCACGAGGCCAAAAACATCAATGCCGCCAGATGCACGTCAATTCGCCGGAGTTTTTCTTCTTTTATTCCTTCCAGTAAAACACCCTCCACCAGCTTAACTATCCTTTCCTTACTTTCAATCATCCATCGGTGAAGATCCTTACTTATATAGATATGGTCGTTCAAAAGTATGTTTGCAAGATTTTTTGTCTGGGTGGCAAATTCCATATGGGCACGCATCATGTTTTCCAGTTTTTCTTTGAAATCCTTCCCCCTGCCAGCTTCCCTCTCAATGGAGCTGCAGTACCATGTCATCCACTGCTTTACCATCCCGCAAAAGAGTTCTTTTTTGCTGCGAAAATACTCATATATGGTCCCTTTTCCAATGCCTGCTTTTTGGGCGATCTCCTCCATTTTTGCCTGGTGAAATCCTTTTTTTATGAATACATCAAAAGCCGCCATTATGATCTCCTCATAACGGTCCGCCTTTTTACGAATTCTATTGCTCCGTCCTCCCATTTATTATACATCTCTCCCCGGCGTTCCCCATGATGCTTTCTTTTTTATTTATGATTCCAGTGTAAAAACTCCCCCTTTTCCCCAATCCATATTTAACCAAATACGGCTTGAAAAATAAAAACTAACG